>JBNKOQ010000101.1:0-9651 GCA_050294735.1 Roseibium sp.
AATGAACCCCAAAATTATGCTGTTTGACGAACCAACCAGCGCTCTTGACCCGGAAATGATCAAAGAAGTTCTCGACGTAATGCTTGATTTGGCCAAAGAAGGGATGACAATGGTGGTGGTAACGCACGAGATGGGCTTTGCCCGTCAGGTTGCGAACCGCGTGATCTTCATGGATGCGGGGCAGATCGTTGAACAGAACGAACCCGAAGAGTTCTTCAACAACCCCCAGTCAGACCGGACGCAACTTTTCCTGTCGCAGATTCTGGGTCACTAGTTCCAAGGTCGCTCATTTTGCGATCAAGAAACCCGGCCTCGGCCGGGTTTTTTTGTTTTCTCCCGGATGAGGCAGGGCGAAGCGTTCAGAGATGACAGGCAGCACTATCAAATCCCGGGTCCGCGCCGCGGATCTTGTGTATAAGGTTTGATCTTCCGTATCCGGTTCACCCGCATCCAAGCTCTAACGAAGGTTCTGATGACCGTTCCAAATCGCGTTCTCGATCATGCCCGCATTCCCGAACTCCCCAATCCTTATTTCGGCAAGGTCCGCGATTGCTACGACCTGCCGGATAACCGCAGGATCCTGATCTCTTCCGACAGGATCTCCGCCTTCGACCGCATCCTTGGGGCCATTCCCTTCAAGGGGCAGGTGCTGACACAGACCGCCCGCTTCTGGTTCGAACACACGGCTGACATCTGCCGGAACCATGTGCTCGCCTATCCAGACCCCAATGTCGTGATCGGCCGCCGTCTGGAAATCCTGCCAGTCGAAATCGTCGTCCGGGGCTATCTGGCCGGAACGACGAGTACGTCGATCCTGACCCGCTACAAGACGGGCGAGCGGTCAATGTATGGTCACCACCTTCCCGACGGGCTGCGCGATAACGAGACCCTGCCTGCCGCCATCATCACCCCGACGTCAAAGGCATTCGACGGCGGGCATGACGAACCGCTGACCGCCGATGATATCATTGCGCAGGAGCTGCTCAGCAAGGCCCAATGGGAAGAGATATCGTCGATCGCGCTGAGCCTTTTCGCCCGTGGCCAGCAAATGGCAGCGGATCGCGGATTGATCCTGGTCGATACCAAATACGAATTCGGCGTAGATGAGGAGGGGAACATCCTCCTGGCTGATGAGATCCATACGCCTGACAGTTCACGTTTCTGGCTGGCTGATGGCTATGAGAAAGCCTTTGAAGAAGGTGGGCGCCCGCCGTCATTCGACAAGGATATCATCCGCGCCTGGGTCGATGCCCGCTGCGATCCCTATAAAGATCCTATCCCGGAGATCCCAGCGGAGATGATCGAGGCAACGTCAAAAGTCTATATGGAGGCCTATGAGGCCATTACCGGCCAGACCTTCGAACCCGACCTGACCGGTGAAACCCCTCTGGCACGCGTTCGGGCGAATTTGCAGCCCTACTTCACGCAAGAAGCCGGCTGATACATATCCGCCAGCTGAAACAAAAAACGCGGCCCGGTGGGCCGCGTTTTGATTTTGATCGGTTCGATCTGCCGGATCAGATTTTCGGCAGCGATTCCTTCATGTCGGTCAGCTTGGCCAGGATGTCCTTGGCCTTGCGCAAGGTTTCGGTGTCCTTAGCGTCAGCGACGTCTTCTTCCGCATTCTTGATCTGCTCGTCGAGATGCTCGACCTTGAGATCCCGAACCGGAATGGCCTGTTCAGCAAGAACCGTCAGCCCCCCAGAGGCCACATCTGCAAACCCGCCTCGAACGAAGTACTCGTCCAACGCACCACCTTGTTCGCGCCGCACCTTCAAGATGCCGGCCTGAATGGTTGCCATCAACGGGCTATGATCCTTCAGAACGCCAAATTCGCCCTCAGGGCCTGGAACGATTACTTCGAGGACCTGTTCGGACAGGAGCTGACGCTCTGGCGAGACCAACTCGAACTGGAATAACTCAGCCATTTGGCATGTTCCTTGTCAGCCTGGTACGGATGGCAGCGCTTCCGCCATCCCGTGAGACCGGCCGGGCGTTCCTTTAACGAACGCCCGGCCTTGTCTTGATTAGGCGGCTTCCGCAGCCAGCTTCTGTGCCTTTTCGATCGCCTCATCGATGGAGCCGACCATGTAGAAGGCAGCTTCCGGAAGGTGATCGTATTCACCGTCAACGAGACCCTTGAAGCCCTTGATGGTGTCTTCCAGAGCAACGAGCTTGCCCGGAGAACCGGTGAAGACTTCAGCCACGAAGAACGGCTGGGACAGGAAGCGCTCGATCTTACGAGCACGGGCAACGGTGAGTTTGTCTTCTTCAGACAGCTCGTCCATGCCCAAGATCGCGATGATGTCCTGAAGCGCCTTGTAACGCTGCAAGGTCACCTGAACCGCACGGGCGGTGTTGTAGTGTTCTTCGCCAATGATGTTGGCGCTGAGCATACGCGATGTGGAGTCCAACGGATCCACAGCCGGGTAGATGCCCTTTTCCGCGATCGAGCGGTTCAGAACCGTCGTCGCATCCAAGTGAGCGAAGGTCGACGCAGGCGCCGGATCGGTCAAGTCATCGGCAGGCACGTAAACGGCCTGAACAGATGTGATCGAACCCTTGTGCGTTGTCGTGATCCGCTCCTGCATGCCGCCCATGTCGGTTGCCAGCGTCGGCTGATAGCCCACAGCGGACGGGATACGGCCTAGAAGTGCGGACACTTCCGAACCAGCCTGCGTAAAGCGGAAGATATTGTCCACGAAGAACAGAACGTCCTGCCCCTTGTCGCGGAAATCTTCAGCGATGGTCAGACCGGTCAGGGCCACACGGGCACGGGCTCCGGGAGGCTCGTTCATCTGACCGTAAACGAGAGCTGCCTTGGAGCCTTCTCCGCCGCCTTCCTTGTTCACGCCAGATTCAATCATTTCCCAGTAAAGGTCGTTGCCTTCACGGGTCCGCTCACCAACACCGGCGAATACGGAGTAACCGCCGTGCGCCTTAGCAATGTTGTTGATCAGTTCCATGATGAGAACGGTTTTACCAACGCCGGCACCGCCGAACAGGCCGATCTTACCACCCTTTGCATACGGAGCGAGAAGGTCGACGACCTTGATGCCCGTAACCAGGATTTCAGCTTCAGTGGACTGTTCGATGAACTCCGGAGCTTCCTGGTGGATCGCACGCTTTGCGTCATGCGGAATGTCGCCGGCTTCATCCACTGGCTCGCCGATCACGTTCATGATGCGGCCGAGAGTACCCTCGCCGACAGGAACTTCAATTGCGGTGCCTGTATCGACAACTTCCTGACCACGAACCAGACCCTCGGTGGCGTCCATCGCGATTGTGCGTACCGTGTTTTCGCCCAGATGCTGCGCAACTTCGAGCACAAGACGTGTACCCTGGTTATCAGCTTCAAGAGCGTTCAGGATCAACGGCAGGTGGTCATCGAACTTGACGTCGACAACGGCGCCGATGACCTGGGTGACCCGTCCGACTATTTTGTCAGCCATATCCCTAATCCTCGTATCGATCCCGTCAGAGCGCTTCCGCACCCGAGATAATTTCAATCAATTCCGTCGTAATCTGAGCCTGACGCTGGCGGTTGTATTTGATCGTCAACTTGTCGATCATTTCGCCTGCGTTCCGGGTTGCGTTGTCCATTGCGGACATACGCGCGCCTTGCTCACTTGCAGCATTTTCCAGAAGTGCCCGGAAAATCTGAACGGAGATGTTTCGCGGCAGCAAATCTTCAAGGATTTCTGCCTCGTCCGGCTCGTATTCGTAGACCGCCGATTCGCCGCCTTGCTCGCCAGCTGCTTCCTTGGGAATTTCCGCAGGAATGAGCTGCTGAGTGGTCGGGATCTGTGCGATCACCGACTGGAACTTTGAATAGAACAGCGTACAGACGTCGTATTCACCAGCTTCATACATCGACAGGATTTCCGAGCCGATAGCAGTTGCGTTTTCAAATCCGACGTTCTTGACGCTGCGCAGATCCACGGTCTTGATCACATGAGAGCCAAGCTCCCGTTTGATCGCATCGTAGCCCTTTTTACCCACGCAGAGGATTTTCACCGTCTTGCCCTGGGCAATCAAGCTGCGCGCTTTTTCACGCGCAAGCTTGGCAATGTTTGTGTTGAAACCGCCGCATAGTCCGCGTTCAGCTGTCGCAAGGACCAGGAGATGAACCTGGTCATTGCCCGTTCCAGCCATCAGCTTCGGCGCATCGTCGCGGCCTTCGAATGCCGCAGCGATATTGGCCAGCACCTGCTCCATGCGTTCAGCATAGGGCCGGGCAGCCTCCGCGGCTTCCTGAGCACGACGCAGCTTCGCCGCGGCCACCATCTGCATGGCCTTGGTGATTTTCTGCGTCGCTTTCACAGAAGCGATGCGGTTACGTAAGTCCTTGAGGCTCGCCATGGCCGCCTCTACTCCTTATCCCGACTGCTTCCGGATCAGGCGAAGTTCTTGGCGAAGGTTTCAACCGCCGCCTTGATCTTGCCAGTTAACTCGTCATCCAATGCCTTCTTATCCGCAATCGCGTTCAGAAGATCAGCGTTCTCGCCGCGCATGAACAGGAGGAAACCTTCCTCGAATTCGCCAACGCGATCAACCGGAAGGTTGTCGAGGTAGCCGTTCACACCAGCGTAGATGACCACAACCTGCTCTTCCGTTTTAAGCGGAGAGAACTGCGGCTGCTTCAAGAGTTCCGTTAGACGCGCACCGCGATTCAGCAAACGCTGCGTGGTGGCATCCAGATCGGAACCGAACTGAGCAAAGGCAGCCATTTCACGATACTGGGCGAGTTCACCCTTAATCGGACCTGCAACCTGCTTCATGGCCTTGATCTGAGCGGAAGATCCAACGCGGGAAACGGACAGACCGACGTTCACAGCCGGACGGATACCCTGATAGAACAGGTCCGTTTCCAGGAAGATCTGACCATCAGTGATCGAGATCACGTTGGTCGGAATAAACGCGGACACATCGTTGCCCTGGGTTTCGATGACCGGCAAAGCCGTCAAGGAACCGCTACCGTTGTCTTCGTTCAGCTTGGCCGAACGCTCGAGCAGACGGGAATGAAGATAGAAAACGTCGCCCGGGAAAGCTTCACGTCCCGGCGGACGACGGAGCAGCAGGGACATCTGACGGTAGGCCACGGCCTGCTTGGTCAGATCGTCATAACCGATCACGGCATGCATCGAGTTGTCACGGAAGAACTCGCCCATTGCACAACCAGCGAACGGTGCCAGGAACTGCAGCGGAGCTGCGTCCGAAGCCGTCGCGGCAACAACGATGGAGTATTCCAGAGCACCAGCGTCTTCCAGGGTTTTCACAAACTGTGCAACCGTGGAGCGCTTCTGACCGATCGCAACGTAAATGCAGTAGAGTTTTGCATCTTCGTCGTCGCCTGCGTGAAGCGGCTTCTGGTTCAGGAACGTGTCGAGAATGATTGCCGTCTTGCCAACCTGGCGATCGCCAATGATCAGCTCGCGCTGACCGCGACCGACCGGGATCAGGGCATCAATCGCCTTGAGGCCAGTAGACATCGGCTCATGAACCGACTTACGCGGCAGGATACCAGGCGCCTTGACGTCAACGCGGCGACGCTCGGTCGCTTCGATCGGGCCCTTGCCATCCAGCGGATTGCCAAGCGGATCGACAACGCGGCCAAGCAAGCCCTTACCAACCGGCACTTCCACGATGGCGCCGGTCCGCTTGACCGTATCGCCTTCCTTGATGGTGCGGTCGGAACCGAAGATAACGACACCGACGTTGTCGCTTTCCAGGTTCAGAGCCATGCCCCGGATACCGCCCGGGAACTCGACCATTTCACCAGCCTGAACCTTGTCCAGACCATAAACACGGGCGATACCGTCACCGACGGACAGCACCTGACCGACTTCAGAAACTTCAGCTTCCTGGCCGAAGCTCTTGATCTGGTCCTTGAGGATAGCGGAAATTTCCGCGGCCCGAATATCCATCAGCCGACCTCTTTCATCGCGAACTTGAGTGAGTTGAGTTTGGTACGCAGCGAGGTGTCAACCATGCGGGAACCGACCTTGACCACAAGGCCACCGATCAGCGCAGGGTCGACTTTCGCCGAGATGTTTACCGACTTACCCGAAGAAGCGGAGAGCGCTTCTTTCAGGGCAGCAACCTGATCATCGGACAGCGCAGCCGCCGAAATGACCTCTGCCGTTTCCTCGCCACGCTTTTCAGCGAGCAGGATCCGGAAGGCCTTGATCATGTCAGGGAGCACGAAGAGGCGCCTATTACGGGCAGCCAGCTTCACAAAATTTGCGGCAAGACCAGAGATCTTGGCCTTGTCGAGCAATGCCGTGAGCGCATTAAGCTGCTCTTCAGCACTGAAAGCGGGGCTCTTCACGAGGCGGTCGAGATCTGCACTTTCTGCGAGGAAGCCCTCGAAAGTGGCAAGATTCTTTTCCACGTCGGCAGTCGCGCCTGTTTCCTCGGCCAAGTCGAGGAGGGCGGACGCATATCGCTTAGCCACGCCGGATACGAGAGATACGTTGTCAGTCACCAGGTCCGAGCTCTCTGACGCATTTCAAGTCCCCGCAAACCGTTATTGGAAGCAGGCCCTTGAAATAATTAGGGAATTCAGGGTCATAAGGTGAGACGGCAGAACCGTTCCCCCAAAGCCGCGCCTCAATTAGCACAGGGTTTCAGTGTGTGCAACTTCACCTAAAGGCGATAATGCGCCATTTTGGGGTGTTTTTTGTCCCATTGTCATAAAAAATGCTGCGGATCGATATCCACCTGGACCCTTAGACCCTTGGTAGCCTTGGGCGAATCCGACAGCCACCGCCTGATATAGCCCTGCAGGTCAAATTGGCGCGGCGCGATTAAAAGCAGCCGGAATCGGAACCGGCCACGCACCATCGCCAACGCCGCTTCCGCCGGACCAAGCAATGTGACCGCGCCCTCGTTCGGCGCCGAGCGCGCCAGATGACGGGCATATCCCTCAGTAGTCATCTTGTCCGGCCCGGAAATCACCAATGCCGCCAGCCGGCCAAATGGCGGCAGACCGGCCGCCCGGCGCGCCTCGATTTCAGCACTGTAAAAAGCCTCACGGTCCTGAGACATCAGCGCTTTCAACACCGGGTGCTCAGGTGAATAGGTTTGCAGATAGCCTTTGCCGCCGCCGGTCACCCGTCCGGCCCGGCCCGTCACCTGCGCCAGCAATTGAAAGGTTTTCTCCGCCGCGCGCGGATCGCCATGCGCCAGGCCGAGATCAGCATCGATCACGCCGACCAGACGCATCTTGGGAAAATTATGCCCCTTCGCTACTAGCTGCGTCCCGATCACAATATCGGCGCCGCCCTCCTCGACGATCTTCATTTCCCGCCGGAGTCTTTCTGGTCCGCCCGGTAAATCCGAGGACAGAATAAGGGTGCGGGCCTCGGGAAAAAGATTTTCGACCTCTTCCGCGATTCTTTCCACACCCGGTCCACAGGCGACGAGAGAATCAGCTGCGTTGCAGGACGGGCAGTTTTTTGGAACCTGCTCGGAATGCCCGCAGTGATGGCAGACCAAGCGGTTCTGAAACCGGTGCTCGACCAGCCAGGCGCTGCAATGGGGACACTGGAACCGGTGCCCGCATGTCCGGCAAAGCGTCAGTGGCGCATAGCCCCGCCTGTTCAGGAACAAAAGAGACTGCGCGCCGTCCGCCAGCGCTTGCTTCATTGCCTCCAGGAGTTCCGGTGCGATCCAGCGCCCCCGCTCAGGACCGTTGGTGCGCATATCAATGGCCCGCAGGTCCGGCATGGCCGCACCGGAGGCCCGCTCCGGCAGCTCGTAACGGGTATAGCGGCCCTGATCCGCATTCACCCGGCTTTCCACCGACGGCGTCGCCGAGGCAAGAATCACTGGAAATCTAGACAAATGCCCGCGCACGACTGACATATCGCGCGCATTGTAGGGGACCCTGTCATCCTGTTTGAAAGCCCCGTCATGCTCCTCATCGACAATGATCAGGCCCAGATCCCGGAAGGGCAGGAACAGGGCGGAGCGCGCGCCGATCACCACGCGCACATCGCCATTTGCGACCCCGCGCCAGGTGCGCGCCCGCTTCTTCGCCGTGATCTCCGAGTGCCATTCCGCCGGGTAGACGCCAAACCTTTCCTGAAATCGCTCCAGAAAACTCGCCGTCAGCGCAATTTCCGGCAGCAGGATAAGTACCTGCTTGCCGTGCTTGAGCGTTTCGGCAATCGCTTCGAAATAGACCTCTGTCTTGCCCGAGCCGGTCACCCCGTCGATCAGCGAGACGGCGGCGCCTTTGCCGAAACTTTCCACCAGACCATTTGCGGCAACCTGCTGTGCCGGGGTCAGTCTGGTTTCAGCAAAATCCACCTGGGGTGCTGGCGGCGGCGGGGCGGCAGGCAGGGAAACCGCTTCGAGGACCTCCAGCTGCAACAGGCCGTCAACCACCGAAGGACTGACGCCGGCAGCATGCGCCAGGCCGCTTTTGGTCCAGGCGAAGCCATCCTCCATTGTCTCAAGAACTCTTTTGCGCGCCGGTGTCATGCGCTCGGGTTCCGCATTTTCCCGCCTTCGAACTCCGGCGACCGGCGGTTCTTCCTCCAGCGCCTCCTCCGAGCGAAGAACCATGCGGAGAACCATGCCCGGCGGGGCCAGCGTCCAGTTGGCCACCCAGTCAACGAACCGCCGCAACTCCGCATCAAGCGGACTGACCTTGTCGTAGACGTGGCTGATCGACTTCAGCTTGTTCGGGTTGATGGCCGCATCGGGCTCTCCGTCCCAGACCGCCCCAAGCACTTCCCGGGGGCCCAGCGGAACTCGAACAATCGTTCCCGGCGTCACAGTGACACCGGCGGGAACCTTATAGGTATAGGGTCCGGGAACGGCGACCGGAACCATCACACTGGCAATGGTTTCCTTGAAGGATGGGTCGTCGTCAAAAAGCACGGGCGCCTTCTTTCCTAAACGGATTCAAACCTGGTCCTGCACCGGGAGAACGGGCGCCAATTCTGGCGGCCGGACGCATGAGGTACGTACCCCAGAAATTTTACCCCAGAGCGAATCAGGGGTTCTTCTGAGCCTCATCCTAAGGTAAAGAGACCTCGAACAGAGATTCAAGCGCTGACGCTCCCGGACGGGAACGTTTAGCGGACCGTGCCTTTAACCGGCACATACCAGGGAGCACAAGCCCATGAAGTTTTTCGTAGACACCGCAGAGACCTCTGAAATCCAGGAACTGGCAGCCACAGGCCTGCTCGACGGCGTGACCACCAACCCGTCGCTGATCGCCAAGTCCGGCCGCGATTTTAAAGAAGTCATCGCGGAAATCTGCAAGATCACCGAGGGCGACGTTTCTGCCGAAGTGGCGGCCACCGACTACGATGGCATGATGAAAGAAGCTGCTGAGCTGGTGAAGATCGCCAACAATGTCGTGATCAAGCTGCCTTTGACTTTCGATGGTCTGAAAGCCTGCAAGGCCCTCACCGGCCAGGGTCACAAGACCAACGTCACGCTCTGCTTCTCGGCCAACCAGGCCCTGCTCGCAGCCAAGGCTGGCGCGACTTATGTCTCGCCCTTCATCGGCCGCCTCGACGACATCAACATCGACGGCATCGAGCTGATTCGCGAAATTCGCGTGATCTTCGACAACTACGGTTTCGACACGGAAATTCTGGCTGCCTCGATCCGCACGCCGAATCACGTCAA
>JBNKOQ010000102.1:0-9617 GCA_050294735.1 Roseibium sp.
AGCGTATAGAGAACCCCCGTGCCCGGAGCGAGCACGACAATCAGCGCGGTGACGAAAAATTCAGGCGACATGGCGGCACCTTTTTGATAATCAATGCCAGACGGGGCCGCAAGAACGGCCCCGTCTGCAATCTACCTCTTAGAGATCGAGAACTAGGCGTTCCGGATCTTCCAGGCTTTCCTTCACACGGACAAGGAATGTCACGGCTTCCTTGCCATCCACAATGCGGTGGTCATAGGAAAGCGCCAGATACATCATCGGACGGATGACAACCTGACCGCCAATGGCCATCGGACGCTCCTGGATCTTGTGCATGCCGAGAATGCCCGACTGCGGTGCATTCAGGATGGGCGAAGACATAAGCGACCCGTAAACACCGCCGTTGGAGATGGTGAAAGTGCCACCCTGCATGTCGGCCATGGAAAGCTGGCCATCGCGCGCAGCCTTGCCCAGACGGCCGATTTCCTTCTCGATATCGGCGATCGACATTTGATCCGCATCACGAACGATCGGTACGACAAGACCCTTGTCGGTGCCAACGGCAACGCCGATATGGCAAAAGTTCTTGTAAATGATATCCGTACCGTCAATCTCGGCGTTCACCGCCGGAATTTCCTTCAGCGCATGGGTCACCGCTTTGGTAAAGAAGCCCATGAAGCCCAGCTTGACGCCATGCTTCTTCTCAAAAATATCCTTGTATTTTTTACGAAGCTCCATCACCGCCGTCATGTCCACTTCGTTGTAAGTGGTCAGCATAGCGGCCGTGTTCTGGGCATCCTTCAGGCGCTTTGCGATTGTCTGGCGGAGACGCGTCATTTTCACGCGTTCTTCGCGCGCTGCATCGTCGCCGGTTGAAGGTGCACGGGCTGCGGCTGGCGCTGCAGGCGCAGGCGCGGGAACACCCTTGGCAACTGCTGCAATCACATCACCTTTGAGAACCTGACCGCGTTTTCCGGAGCCTTCCACCTGATCGGCAGAAACGCCCTTTTCGGCCATCATCTTGGCAGCCGCAGGGGCAGGCGGCATATCGCCAGAAGCCGTTGCTGGCGCAGCGGCCGATGCCACAGCGGCAGGCGCTTCCGCCTTGGCTGCGGGTGCAGGCGCAGCGCCTTCACCTTTTGCGATATTGCCAAGCAGACCGCCCGGCTCAACTGTGTCGCCTTCATTAGCGGCAATTTCGCTCAGTACGCCGGCGGCAGGCGCGGGAACTTCCACCGTCACCTTGTCGGTTTCCAGCTCGCAGAGGATTTCATCGGCAGCAACGGCATCGCCTGCCTTTTTGAACCAGGTGCCGACAGTGGCTTCAGCAACGGATTCGCCGAGGGTAGGAACGCGGATTTCGGTGGCCATGTTTCTGTTTCCGTTTATTGCAATTCAAATTCAGGTTTGAAGGTTCACGAAGGGCGACTAACCGCCCAACGCATCCTCGAGGAAGGCTTCAAGCTGCGCCTTGTGTTTCGACATCAGACCCGTTGCGGGTGAAGCCGCAGCCGGACGGCCTGTGTAACGAACGCGCTGATACTTGGCATCGATATGCGCAAGGACCCATTCCAGATAAGGATCGATGAACGACCACCCACCCATGTTCTTGGGCTCTTCCTGACACCAAACCATTTCCGCATTCCGGAAACGCGACAGCTCATTGATAAGAGCCTTGGCCGGGAACGGATAGAGCTGTTCGACGCGCAACAGGTAGATGTCATCAATCCCGCGGCTCTCACGCTCTTCCAGAAGGTCATAATAGACCTTGCCGGAACACATGACGACGCGGCGGATTTTTGAATCCTTCTGCAGTTTGATCGGGCCATCCTTGTTCATTTCCGCATCGTCCCACAGCAGACGGTGGAACGAGCTTTCGCCGCCAAATTCAGCCAGTGTCGAAACAGCGCGCTTGTGGCGCAGAAGCGACTTTGGCGTCATCAAAATCAGCGGCTTGCGGAAATCGCGCTTCAGCTGACGACGCAGGATATGGAAGTAGTTCGCAGGTGTCGTAACATTGGCGACCTGCATGTTATCTTCCGCGCAAAGCTGAAGGAAACGCTCAAGACGCGCCGAGGAATGTTCCGGTCCCTGACCTTCAAAACCGTGCGGCAGAAGGCAGACAAGGCCGGACATACGCAACCATTTGCGTTCGCCAGATGAAATGAACTGGTCGAACACGACCTGCGCGCCATTGGCAAAGTCGCCAAACTGGGCTTCCCAAAGCGTCAATGCATTCGGGTTGGAAAGCGAATATCCATATTCGAAGCCCAGAACCGCCTCTTCAGAAAGCATGGAGTTGATGACTTCATAACTTTCCTGCCCGGCAGAAAGGTGCGACAGCGGGATATAGCGCCCTTCCGTTTCCTGATCATAGAGAACCGAGTGACGCTGCGAGAATGTGCCACGCTCACAGTCCTGCCCGGACAGGCGCACACGATGGCCTTCGGTCAGCAATGTACCGAAAGCAAGCGCTTCGCCCATCGCCCAATCGAGACCTTCACCGGTTTCGATCATTTTGGCGCGGTTATCCATGAAACGCTGGATCGTTTTATGCGCCTTGAAGTCGGAAGGAACTTCAGAAAGCTTCTTGCCGATTTCCTTCAGCACCTTCATTGGAACGGCTGTTTTGCCGCGGCGTTGTTCGTCTGCATTGTCAGCAACACGCATTCCGCTCCAAACACCGTCCAGCCAGTCGGCCTTGTTGGGTTTGTAGGACTGCCCGGCTTCAAACTCCTGCTCCAAAGTCGCGCGCCAATCGGCCTTCATCTTTTCAACTTCGCCCTCGGTCATGAGGCCTTCATTGATCAGACGTTCGCCATAGACCTGCACCACGGTCTTGTGCGACCGGATAACCTTGTACATCTTCGGCTGCGTGAAGCTCGGCTCATCGCCTTCGTTATGACCGAAGCGGCGGTAGCAGAACATATCGATAACGACAGGCTTATGGAACTTCATGCGGAATTCGGTAGCGATCTTGGCGGCATAAACAACTGCCTCCGGATCATCGCCGTTCACATGGAAGATCGGCGCCTCAATCATCTTCGCCACGTCAGACGGGTAAGGCGACGAGCGCGAGAAATGCGGGTTCGTCGTAAAGCCGATCTGGTTGTTGACGATGAAGTGAACCGTACCACCTACGCGGTGCCCGCGCAGGCCTGAAAGGCCCAGAATTTCAGCCACAACACCCTGACCGGCAAAGGCCGCATCACCGTGCAGCAGCAACGGCATCACCTTCACACGTTCCTTCAGCGGAACAATGGAATCTTCCACTTTGCCAATCAAATCCTGCTTGGCGCGCGCCTTACCCATGACAACAGGGTTCACGATTTCAAGGTGCGAGGGGTTAGCAGTCAGTGACAGGTGAACCTTGTTTCCGTCAAATTCACGGTCGGAAGAGGCGCCAAGGTGGTACTTCACATCGCCCGATCCTTCCACATCGTCAGGCGTGAACGAACCGCCCTTGAATTCGTGGAACACGGCGCGGTGTGGCTTGCCCATCACGTTCGTCAAAACGTTGAGACGGCCACGGTGCGGCATGCCGAGCACGATTTCCTTCAGACCCAGATTACCGCCGCGCTTGATGATCTGCTCAAGAGCGGGGATCAGCGATTCACCGCCATCAAGGCCAAATCGCTTGGTGCCCTTGTAGCGGACATCGAGAAACTGTTCATAGCCTTCGGCCTCGATCAGCTTTTGCAAAATCGCCTTCTTGCCGTTTGGCGTGAATTCCACACCCTTGTCAGGCCCCTCAATACGCGCCTGAATCCAGCCCTTCATCTCCGGATCGGAGATATGCATGAACTCAACACCGAGCGTGGAGCAATACGTGCGCTTCAGAATGTCGAGCATCTGGGGGATGGTTGCATATTCAAGGCCCAGCACGTTGTCGATAAAGATCGGACGATCATAATCGGCAGGCGTAAAGCCGTAGTTTTCAGGAGAAAGCTCGTTGAAATCCTCAACCGGCGCTGCAATTCCAAGCGGATCAAGCTTGGCATGCAGGTGACCCCGCATGCGGTAGGCGCGGATCATCATGATGGCGCGAACCGAATCACGCGTTGAACGCAGCACTTCCTCGCCGTCAATCGCTTTGCCATCGGCAACGGCTTTCGCCTTCAGCTTCGTGTCGATCGCCTTTTCGACAGTCGCCCAATCACCGTCCAGAGCATTGACCAGCTCACCGTTGGCGGCAATCGGCCAGTTCGTCTTTTTCCACGACGCGCCAGCCGCAGCCTTCTTCACATCTTCCGGATTGTCTTCCAGCGCGGCAAAAAATGCCTGCCATTCCTCCGTCACCGAAGCCGGATTTTCCTCATATTTCGCATAAAGTTGCTCAATATAGGCAGCGTTCGCGCCATCCAGAAATGTGGTGTTCTGGAAATATTCGTTGGCTTCTTGCCTTGCCATGGTGTTTCGCGGGATGTCACCCGCCTCCCATTTCAATTTTTCGCGGCCCGTTTCATCACCCGGCCCCGGCGGAGTTTCGTTTCGACAACCCGGAAGCCGTTAAGCCTGGCCGGGTTGCCGGAATTTCAATTTCAGCCCTTGAGGACTTCAACCAGCGTTTTGCCAAGGCGCGCCGGAGAAGGCGAAACCCTGATGCCAGCAGATTCCATGGCTTCGATCTTGTCTTCAGCGCCACCCTTGCCACCGGAGATCACGGCGCCGGCATGGCCCATGGTGCGGCCGGGAGGAGCCGTGCGGCCAGCAATAAAGCCAACCATCGGCTTGGAGCGGCCCTTCTTGGCCTCATCCTTGATGAACTGCGCGGCGTCTTCTTCCGCCGAACCGCCGATTTCACCAATCATGATGATGGACTTGGTTTCATCGTCCGCCAGGAACATTTCCAGCATATCGATGAATTCCGTGCCCTTGACCGGGTCACCGCCGATACCAACAGCCGTTGTCTGGCCAAGACCTTCATTCGTGGTCTGGAACACAGCTTCATAGGTCAGGGTACCCGAACGCGACAGAACGCCAACAGAACCCTTCTTGAAGATGGAGCCCGGCATAATACCAATCTTGCACTCATCCGGCGTCAAAACGCCCGGGCAGTTGGGGCCGATGAGGCGCGAGTTCGACTTATCAAGCCTTGCCTTCACCTTCACCATGTCAGCAACCGGGATACCCTCGGTAATGCAGACGATGAGCGGGATTTCAGCTTCAATGGCTTCGATAATGGCCGACGCAGCGCCTGCTGGCGGAACATAGATGACCGACGCATTGGCGCCCGTTACATCCTTGCCTTCCGCAACAGATGCGAAAATCGGCAGGTTTTCACCCTTGGACCCGGTCCAGGTTTCACCGCCCTTTTTAGGGTGGATACCGCCGACCATCTGGGTGCCGTGATAGGCAAGCGCCTGCTCGGTGTGGAAAGTACCGGTCTTACCGGTCAGGCCCTGAACGAGAACCTTGGTATCTTTATTAATCAGGATAGACATCGTTCTCAGGCTCCCTTCACGGCATTGACGATCTTCTGCGCAGCATCATCGAGGTCGTCAGCCGGAATAACATTCAGGCCGCTTTCCGAAATGATCTTCTTGCCGAGATCGACATTGGTGCCTTCGAGACGAACGACGAGTGGAACCTGCAAGCCCACTTCCTTCACCGCCGCAATCACGCCTTCCGCGATCACATCGCAACGCATGATGCCACCAAAGATGTTCACGAGGATACCCTTCACAGCCGGATCTGCCGTGATGATCTTGAACGCCGCCGTAACCTTTTCCTTGGTCGCGCCGCCGCCAACATCGAGGAAGTTGGCAGGCTCAGCGCCATAGAGCTTGATGATATCCATCGTCGCCATGGCAAGACCTGCACCGTTGACCATGCAGCCGATATTGCCGTCGAGGGCGACATAGGCCAGATCGTACTTGGAAGCTTCGATTTCCTTTTCGTCTTCCTCGGTCTTGTCGCGCAGCTCCATGATTTCCGGGTGACGGAACAGGGCATTGCCATCAAAAGAAACCTTGGCGTCGAGCACGCGAATGCGACCATTGGTCATGACGATCAGCGGGTTGATTTCCAGAAGACTCATGTCTTTCTCGACAAATGCCTTGTAGAGGATCGGGAAAAGCTTCTCGCCATCCGCCTTGGCTTCACCCTCCAGCTGGAGAGCCGAGGTCAGCGTATCAAGGTTGGCGGCGGTCACGCCAGCATCGGGGTCAATCGCCACCGTGACGATCTTATCCGGGGTTTCTTCAGCAACAGCCTCGATATCCATGCCGCCTTCGGTGGAAACCACGAAAGCTGCCTGGCCAACGGTACGGTCCACCAGGATCGAGAGATAAAGTTCGCGATCGATATCAGCGCCATCTTCGACGTAGAGACGATTGACCTGCTTGCCGGCAGCGCCGGTCTGCTTGGTCACCAGCGTATTGCCGAGCATTTCATTGGCGTTGGCGACGACGTCTTCAATTGTCTTTGCCAGGCGAACACCGCCCTTGGCATCCGGTCCAAGTTCCTTGAACTTGCCCTTGCCACGGCCACCAGCGTGGATCTGCGACTTCACCACCCAAAGCGGACCCGGAAGGCTCTTTGCCGCGGCTTCGGCTTCGTCAGCGGAGAAGATGGCGACACCTTCAGCAACCGGCGCGCCATATTCCTTCAGAACCGCTTTGGCCTGATACTCATGAATATTCATATGTCTCCCCCGTTGTCGGAGGACCGCCACCAGGAACCGGCAGCGGCCTTCTTAAGGATTGCAGGCGGCTCAGGCGAGCGCCGGCTGGATCTTCTTGCAGGCCTCGACCAGACCATCGACGGAAGCGACGGACTTGTTGAACATGGCCTTTTCGTCGGACGACATGTCGATTTCGATCACGCGTTCCACGCCATCGGCACCGATCACGACCGGCACACCGACGTAGGTGTCCGTGAGGCCGTACTGGCCATCGAGAGCTGCGGCGCAAGGCACAACGCGCTTCTTGTCCTTGAGGTAGCTTTCAGCCATGGAGATGGCGGACGCTGCCGGTGCATAGAAGGCTGAGCCGGTCTTCAGGAGACCAACGATCTCAGCACCGCCGTCACGGGTGCGCTGAACGATTTCTTCCAGGCGCTCAGCCGTGCACCAGCCCATCTTGACCAGATCGGTCAGCGGGATACCGGCAACGGTGGAGTAGCGGATCAGCGGCACCATTGTGTCGCCGTGGCCGCCCAGAACGAAAGCCGTCACGTCTTCGACGGAGACGTTGAACTCTTCCGCCAGGAAGTAGCGGAAGCGGGCGCTGTCCAGAACGCCGGCCATGCCAACGACCTTGTTCTTCGGCAGGCCGGAGAACTTCTGCAGGGCCCAGACCATCGCATCGAGCGGGTTGGTGATGCAGATGACAAAGGCATTCGGAGCGTATTTGGCGATACCGGCGCCAACCTGCTCCATAACCTTAAGGTTGATTTCCAGGAGGTCGTCGCGGCTCATGCCCGGCTTGCGCGGAACGCCTGCCGTTACGATGACCACGTCCGAGCCTTCAATAGCCGCATAATCGTTGGCACCGGCCAGCTTGGCGTCAAAACCGTCAACCGGGGAAGATTCTGCGAGGTCGAGGGCCTTGCCCTGCGGGACGCCTTCCGCAATATCGAAGAGAACGATGTCTCCCAGTTCCTTCAAGCCAGCAAGATGAGCGAGTGTACCGCCGATCTGTCCAGAGCCGATCAAAGCAATCTTGTTCCGCGCCATGTCCGAAAGTTTCCCTTTACGTAAGATGGAACCTTATGTCATCCGCTGATGACTGCGGATGGCACTACTCTCTTTGTTCGTTTCGTGCAAGCTAACCAAAAGAATATTGCGCCCGAAACGGAAATATTTGGCTTCTCTCCCGTCAATATAGTTGACCTATTGGGAATGCATACTTATGCGCGCATGCGCGTTTCTTCTCCCGCCAGATAGGCTTCCGACCTCATTTCGATCAATCGCGAGACCGTCCGGTCGAACTCGAAGGCCTCCGTCCCGCTGTCCGAGACGTATAGCCCGGTCGGCTCCGCATCGGCCGAAATCACAAGCTTGATGCCATTGTCATATAGGGTGTCTATCAGATTGATGAACCGCTTTGCTTCATTCCGCCGCGCCTTGCTCATCACCGGCACACCTTCGAGGAAGACAGTGCTATAGGCATGCGCGATACGCAAATAGTCGGTTGCGCCCAGCGGCTGCATGCACAAATCGTCAAAGCTAAAGCGGGCAGCGCCACCCGCTGCGGCAGCAACAGGAATACGGCGGCCCTTGTTTTCCAGCTCGTCGGCATGAGCCGCCACGCCATGGGTCAGCTTGCGCCAGAGATCCTCAATCCTGCCATCGGCATCCGGGCCGAGAGGCGTGACATAGACCGGGGCGCCCGCAAGCTTCTCCAGCCGGTAATCCGTCGGGCTGTCGAGCATGACAACATCGACATTTTCCTGCAGCAGAGCCACGAACGGCAGAAATAGCTGGCGGTTCAAACCATCACGGTAAAGATCCTTGGGATCGACATTCGACGTCGCGACCACAACGACCCCCAACCTGAACAGCTGGGTGAAAAGCCGCCCGAGGATCATCGCATCGGCAATATCGGTAACGGAAAACTCATCGAAACAGAGCAGCCGTGTTTCCTCGGCCAGTTGCTCGGCGACGGGCAGGATCGGGTCATCGCCCTTGACTTCGCCACGTTTCAATGCCTGACGGTGGGCGTAGATACGCTCGTGAACATCCGCCATGAATTCGTGAAAATGCGCCCGGCGCTTGCGCTTGACCACCGCCACTTCCATGAAGAGGTCCATGAGCATTGTCTTGCCACGGCCAACACCGCCCCAGACATAGAGCCCTTTGACCTTCTGAACCGTCTTCTTGTTGCGGCTGAAGAGCCAGCCCAATGAGCTTTTCTTGGATGCAAGCCGGAGCTGCGACAGGTCGGTGTTCAGATGATCCAGCCGGTGAACAATATCCAGCTGGATGGGATCCTGGCTGATTTCTCCAGAGGATACCAATGCCTCATACCGGCGCTGAAGAGCCCGACTGACCGGCAGTTCCACTTCCACCTTGGCGCTCCGTTCCTGACTGGCTGTCCGCACATCCGGTGTGATCGGGTGTGCCAAACTGTCGCCCCTGCCCGCTCGCATAAGGGCAAAACAATCGAGATGCAAGCGCTGCAGGCTCACTTAAGCCACGGAACAAACGACTAATTCCATTTAATCGGTTCAATTTCCAAAGCCGCTGGATCAGACATGGGGCCTCCGCCGAGGCGCAACTCCGCGGGCCGGAAAAGGCGCAATTCAGCGAAATACCGGAGGCCAGGCAATGCTTAGGGATCGAGGCCGGGCGCGCGCAAACAGGATTGAAATAACACGTGAAACAGCAGGGAGCCTGCAGGTGTGTCCGCACAAAGGATAAGCCGCGGCACCCTGAATGGAAGCTCAGCGTCCGGAAAGGCCCGGGCGCCGCTCTCCTGCTGCGGGTCCGAACCCTAGCCTTGCGGGCCCGGCCTCGGCGTCAACGTCCGCGCATTGGACGGACGGGATCAAAGCGCCAGAAAACGGACGTCAATTCCCCCCTGACGCTCCTGCAGCACCAGCAGTTGCGCCACAAGGGCACGCTCTTCGGGCGTATCCAGGTCGGCTTTCCGGCCACGGCCATCCGTCAGCAGCCATGCGTTCCCGGGCCGGAT
>JBNKOQ010000103.1:0-9602 GCA_050294735.1 Roseibium sp.
CAGGGCGCGCTCCGGAGGCAAACCAGATGGCGCTTGGCTGGTTCTTCTGGAAGCTCTGCTCCGACTGGCTGCCCGTCCTGTTCGCGGCGACCTGTTTAACAGCTGTTGCCTATTTTCTCTGGTTCAGTGGGAATGGAGAGCAGGCGGCCAATGGGTCGGGCACCGATCCTGTCTCGTCCGGAAGCTGGCTCTTCAGTTTCATCGGAAGCAATGTCTTGAAAGGCTTGGCAACGCTGGCAACAGTCTGCGTGGCCTTTGTGACAGCAGGCAGGGCTCTGGTGTTTGGATCAACCGACAGCGCCAAATTCTATTATGACCTTTCGCATGACCCGTTGAAGCGGGTGAAGAAGCGTTTCCGGTCGCTGATTGATGCCACCGACATGCCGGTCTGCGTTTTTATCGACGATCTGGATCGTTGCAACGCGGATTTCGTGGTTGATCTGCTGGAAGGTATTCAGACCTCGTTCCGCCATCCCAAGGTTGCCTACGTGGTGGCTGCGGACAAGACCTGGATCCGGTCGAGTTTCGAAAATCGCTACTCCACGTTCAACGATGAGATTGGGGATGCCGGTCAACCTCTGGGATATCTGTTTCTGGAGAAAATTTTCCAGCTGTCCGTGCCTGTCCCTGGCATGGGTGTTTGGAAAAAACGCTATTTTGAGTCCCTTCTGCACGGGACGGCAGGGGCGAGTGAGGCAGATCCTGCTGGTGGCGACCAGCCGCAAAAGGCTGAGAAAAAACAGGACGAGGCTGTGCAGCAGCGCCGGGAGGAAATCCGCGTTGAGCAAGGCGGTGACATCAGACAAGCGGGGATCGAGGCGGCTCTTCAGGACCGGGATGACGACATCACCCGCGCGGCACTCGTGCTCGAATACACGGCTTCCAAGGCCGCGCGGCAGGAAACAGAGCATCTTCTGGCGCGGTTCACGACGCTGCTTCCCGATAATCCGCGTGTCATGAAGCGGATGATCAATGCCTTCGGTATGCGCTATGCCATAGGTCTTTTGGAGCGCAGCAATGTGTCCCGCGAAGTTCTGGCGCGCTGGGCACTGCTGGAGCAAAGGTTTCCCGCGCTTGCGGATCTTTTGGTGGAACACCCCGACTGGGTGGGCGCTTTGGCATCACCGGAGAAGTCGAAGAGCTATGACGAAGCGCTCACGCCGTTTCTGTTCAACCAGACGATTGGCAACATTCTGACAGGCGAGTTGAGCCCGGATGATGCAGGCGGGGAGGCCGGGCTGGTGCTTGATGAACAGGCAGTCCGTAAAATCACCCGTGGGGCTGCCGAATAGTCTTTTCCTGGATTGCGGAGATGAAGTTCAAAATATTCCTTTGAGCGTCAGCTGCTTGCTGCGTATTGTCCGCTCCGGACGCGATAAAAACCTTGGACGTTCAAGAGGATGAAACGCTTATGACTTTCCTGAAACCGCTTTCCCCCTTTCTGCTCAGTGCGCTGAGGGTCGCGTCCGGGCTGTTGTTCCTGCAGCATGGCGCATCGAAATATCTCAGCATTCCGGTGACCAAGATGTCTGGCGTCGATCCGACCTCCATGCCGGGGATCGCCGGCGGCATCGAACTGATTTGTGGCGCGCTGATCGTGCTCGGCCTGTTCACCCGGTTCGCGGCGTTTCTGGCCAGCGGCACCATGGCGGTGGCCTATTTCATGGTGCATGCACCGCAAAGCCTTTATCCGATCCTCAACGGCGGCGAACTGGCGGCGCTCTATTCCTTTGTCTTCGTTTATCTGGCGGCAGCAGGCCCCGGGCCGATCAGCATCGACCGCATCATCGGGCGCGGCTGATTTCAAGACCGGCTGCCGTTGCCGGTCAGAACGGGTCCTTCCGGGCCGGTGCAGCTTGCCGGTCACACGGC
The DNA here is from genome assembly GCA_050294735.1 of Roseibium sp. GTDB lineage: Bacteria > Pseudomonadota > Alphaproteobacteria > Rhizobiales > Stappiaceae > Roseibium. The sequence goes on from JBNKOQ010000103.1 coordinate 1,873, forward strand.
TGGGGCGATCAGCTGTGTCCGGCCTTCAGGAAGGACCGGAACATCCAGCCTTTTCCGCCCTTGAAGGTGACCCGGCACCAACGGCCCTGACAGGCACCGCTGATGCGTATGTCGCAGCGGCCCAGGGCCAGGCGGTACAGAACGGTTGATCCGTCCGGGTGATCCAGCACCGGTGCCTTGCCGAAGATGGCGACCTTGGAGACGCAATAGCTGGCCTCGGTCTGCCGGGCTGCGTCCGTACCGGCAAAACCATAACTCAAGACCGGGCTGGACCCGAGCGGCCAACTCAAGAGCGCGGCAGCCACGCCGGTCAGTTTCCGCCGTATGGCCTTGAGTGGACCGGATGGGTTTGCCGTTGCCCCGGACCTGCGGCAGGCCCCGATCGGCGAGGCGAGCATGCTGCCGGTCATTGCCCCGTCCGGCGCTGGCATACTCTTGCAGGTGTCATGTCCCAAAGGCGGCCTCACAAGCTTGGTAGTCGCGTCTCCAGACTGATTGTTCACGATAGCCCTCGTTTTGCAATTCGGCCAGAGGTGGCGATTCCGCTTGATGTGCGGAAATAAAACTATATAACTAGAAATATGGTTATATTAAACGATCAAGCTGACACGGCCGCGCAAGACGCGGAAACATCCCTGGAACATGAAGAGGCGGCGCAGGGCTTCGCGGCCATCGGCTCCGAAGCGCGGCTGCATGTTCTTCTGACGCTGGTGCGGGCAGGGGATGGCGGTCTGGCCATTGGCCAAATCCAGAGCCGGACCGGCATGGCGGCTTCCACCTTGGCGCATCACCTGCGGTTTCTGGCTTCCGCCGGCCTGATCCTTCAGGAGAAGCAGGGACGGTCCGTGATCAACCGTGCGGCTTACCGCCGGCTCGAGGCGCTGGCCGGATACATCCTGAAGGAATGCTGCACGGATGAGCTGAAGGAATGCTGCGCGGACGACAGCGCCAGGGCACCGGAGAAGGAGACCGAAAATGAGTGAGACCGTATCCTGTTGTGCGCCAAAGACAAGCTGCTGCGGTCCGGCGGAACCCCTTCGCCGGAAGTGGTTTGGCGGAGTTGGCAAGATGGTCTGGAGCCCCTGGGCGATTGTACTCGGTGCGCCGCTTCTCGTTCTGCTGTTCGATCCGGCCAGAACGATGGAGGTTGTTGTCTTCGCGCTCAAGGCATTCGGAGGCACTTTGCCCTATGTCGCCTTTGCGGTGGCGTTGATTGCCTGGCTCAAGGCGGCTGGCGCGGAGGGCTCCATCGCGAGGGCCTTCGAGGGGCGGGAGCGGCAGGCCATTGTATTGGCCGCCCTGTTCGGCGGGCTGGCGCCGTTCTGCTCGTGCGAGGTCATTCCGTTTGTTGCCGGTCTTCTGGCTGTTGGCGCACCGCTGTCGGCGATCATGGCCTTCTGGCTGTCATCTCCCCTGATCGACCCTCCGACGGTGTTGATCACCGCGGGGGCGCTGGGCTGGTCCTTTGCGATTGGCAAGGCTGTATTTGCAGTTGCCCTCGGCCTCTTTGGCGGCACGGCCATTGCGCTGTTGACGCGGGCCGGATATCTGGGCAGCCCCGCGCGGCCGGGTCCCGTTACGAGCGGGTGCGGTTGCGGCACGTCTCCGGAAACCGGTCGTCCGGTCTGGCGCGTCTGGCAGGACAAGGCGCGCAGCTCGCGGTTTGTGCAGGAACTGAAGGCCAATGCGGTGTTTCTGATGAAGTGGCTGGCTCTGGCCTATGTGCTGGAAGCGCTGCTGGTGACCTATGTTCCGGCCAGTCTCATTGCGGGCCTGGTTGGCGGCGAGGGGCTTCTGCCAATCGCGATATCCGCGCTCGTCGGCATGCCTGCCTATCTCAACAGCTATGTCGCGCCGCCTCTTCTGGCGGGTCTGATCGAGCAGGGCATGGGCAATGGCGCGGCGATGGCCTTTATGATTGCCGGTGCTGTCAGTTCCATTCCGGCGATGGCCGCTGTCTGGTCCCTGGTCCGGCCGCAGGTCTTTGCCTGTTACATTGGCTTTGGGTTGGTCGGAGCGGTGGCTTCAGGGGTCATCTTCCAGTGGCTGGTGTAGCCTTTCCAGCATGGCAGCTGACCCGGGGCCGATGAGGTTCCCGGAGCGGCATTTAGCGCCAAAAGGAGTTCTTGCCTGGCACCGGCGCTGCGTGCACACTCCGCGCAAATCCGATGTCAAAAAGGGCTTCTGTTTTCATGACCACCCAGTCCACGCGCGCGTTGCTCGAAACCTACTATAACGCATTCAATTCCGGCGATACCGACGCCATGCTGTCCCTGGTGACCGATGACATTGCACATGATGTCAACCAGGGCGAGCGGCGGATGGGCAAGGATCAGTTCTGGGCCTTCAACGTGCATATGAGCCGTTGCTACAAGGAAGAGCTGACGGACATGGTGCTCTTCGTCGATGAAACCGGCACTCGGGCCGCTGCCGAGTTCATTGTCAATGGAACCTATCTGGTGACAGACGAAGGGCTGCCGGAAGCGGCTGGCCAGACATACCGCTTGCCGGCGGGAACATTCTTCGACATCCGCGATGGCAAGATTGCCCGGATCACCACCTATTACAATCTGGAGAACTGGATTGCGCAGGTGAAAGGCTGACCCGCTGAAAACCGTCAAGGCGGCTTGCAGCTGCCGACAGCTGTGTGCCCGCAAATGATTGCGGACACACAGCTATTACGGACACACGGCGGTCGGTTCCAGCCGGCGTTCTTGAGGCATCAAGGCTGGCTTGAAAGCATTCTTTTGAGGGTTTCGTCCTTGACGATGAACTGGTGCCACAGGGCGCCAACCACATGCAGTGCGATCAAAATGATGAAAACGGGCTTCAGAACCTCATGCACTTCGCCTGCGGCTCGAACGCCCAGGAACCATGCGGCCAGACCGGTGAGCGGTGCAACGAGTAGAAGCAGATAGAAAAGTCCGTGAATGGATTTCGCAGCAATTTCCTGCAGCCGTGGGCCGGGGATTGGTGCTGGAGTTCCCCGGGTCAGCTTGAGAGCGATGCGCAAGATCATAAGCGCGAGAATTGCTGACCCAACCCAGATGTGGGCATTGCCGAGAAGGAACGTCACGCTGTCTGGAGCGCGGCCGTCGCGCAGAGCGTGACCAAGATCACCCATTGCTTCGCCGAAGACGAGCTGGAAGACAACGAGTGCTGCAATGATCCAATGCAAGGTGATCTGGAGGCGGCTGTAGCTGAAAGGCTGGCTGGTAGACATGGCTGACCTTTAAAAACGGTGGCTGACTTCGGAGGGCTTCCCCCGACAATGTAGTCTAATCTAACCGGTTTCTGTTTCAGAGGTTTGACTGAATTGTCGCAGAGTGTCGCAAAACGCACCTTCAAAATGGGTTCTGAGTTCGACCGGACCAGGCATTCAACTCCGAAACACCGGCCTTGCCATAAAATTCCGTCTTCTCCGGTTGATTTTTGCGGGGCGGGGCTAGATGTTTGGGCCTTGGAGCCGTGGGAGACGTTTATGACAATCCAAATCAAGGTCTTAAAGGGAGAAGATCTTAACCTGGCACTGCCGGAGCTGGCCAAACTGAGGATCCAGGTGTTTCGGGACTGGCCCTATCTCTACGACGGGTCGATGGACTACGAGAAACAATATCTTGCCCGTTATGCGGAAACTGAAGGAGCGGTGATCGTTGGGGCCTATGACGGGGATAGCCTTGTCGGAGCCGCTACTGGAGAACCTCTGGAAGAGGAGGTCATCCAGTTTCGTGGGCCATTCGAAGACAAGGGTTTGAATCCAAAAGAGATTTTCTACCTTGCTGAGGCCGTTCTCGATCCAGCCTACCGCGGGCAAGGGATTGGTCACCGCTTTTATGATGAGCGTGAGGCGCATGCAAAGGCGCTGGGCTTTTCGACCACCGCCTTTTGCGCTGTGATCCGGCCGGACAATCATCCGCTCAAACCGGATGAATATTCACCTCTGGACAGTTTCTGGCGGAAGCGAGGATATGAAAAGCTGGCCGGCGGAATCGTGCACTTTCCCTGGCGGGACATTGGCGAAGAGGCCGAGACCGAGAAGCCCATGCAGGTCTGGATGCGCCGTCTTTAGGACGCAAAGCTGTCAGGCTGAAATTGAGGAGCTTCTCCCGTTTCATTTGGGAGAAGCTCCGGACGTCTGCAATGTTGCCGGTGGTTTCCTACCGGCCATCATCGCGTTGCCGCCGCAGGATGGGTCTTTACTGATCCAGTTCCCACATCATGGTCACGCTGGCGGAGAGGGTTTCCTCACCTGCCTGGATTGGCACGGGCGCGGCATCCATCATCATTTTTTCCGCACGAACGGCGAAGGGCCTGGGGATGGCAATACCGGCTTCGGAAATGGAAAGCACACGGCCGAGTTTTGCCCCCGCAGCTTCGGCGTAAAGCTCTGCCTTCTGCAGGGCGTTTGCAACGGCCGCCTTGCGGGCTTCATCCATTTTTTGTTCCGTGTCGCTGACTTTGAAGGAGATGCCGCCCACTTCGTTGGCACCTGAGCGGACCACCGTGTCCAGAATTGCGCCGAGTTTCGTCAGATCCCGCACCTGAACCGTTACGCCGTTGGAGACCTCATAACCGATAATCTTGAGCGGCTGATCCGGCTGGTTCCGCCTGTCCGCATACCGGGGGTAAATGGAAAATCCGCTGGTTTGAATGTCGCGCTCCTCAACGCCAGCGGCCTTGATCTGCGAGATCACCTTGTTCATCGCTTCGGTGTTCTGGGACAAGGCTTCCGGCGCGGTTGGTGCCGGGGTGACCACACGGGTCGTGACAACGCCCATGTCTGGTGCCAGCGAAATCTCACCTCTGCCTGAAATGGTGATGGTTGCGGGCTGGCTTGCTTCATCCGCCTTGGCTGGTCCCACAAGGAATGGAGTCATGGCCATAAGGGCTGTCAGGAGCAGGGTTGTGGCCGAATGGCGGGCTTTGAAACGGCGTTGAGCGGACTGCAAAACGGGCAGGGACATCAATGAATTTCCTTTTGTCATTTGGTTGGCGGTCACGTGCGCGCGCTGTGACCCGGTGTCGGCATCATTCAGATTGAATACGGCACAGCAAAGGCGGATCCGTTCAGGCAAGGTTCAGTTTGGGGTGGAGTGTTCCGCATCTTGTGCCCGGAGCGGAACATCCCCGATGTCGCCATTCGCGGAGAGCAAAACGGCAATGGGCCGGGATCCCTCAAATTTTGAACAGACGATGAGGATTACCACCGTCAGAGGAACGCAAAGCACCATGCCGATAACACCCCAGATTGCCCCCCAGAACGCCAGCGACAGCATGATGACGATGCCAGACAGATTGAGGCTTGAGCCCATGAGACGTGGCTCAATCAGGTTGCCGATGGAAAATTGTATGGCGCCAAGCCCGGTGACGATCACTGCGAAGGGGCCGAGTGTGTCAAAATACACCAGCGACAGCAGCGCTGGAAAAATAACACTGACCAGTGAGCCAATGGTCGGGATGTAGTTGAGCAGAAAGGCAATGAAACCAAAGAGCGCGGCATAGGGCAGGCCCATGGCATTGAGGATTAGGCTGGTCAGAAGCCCGGTGGCCATGCTGACCGCGGTCTTGATACCGAAATAATGCAGAACCGAGCGGTTGATTTCGGCCCGCACGGCAAAGGCGGCCTCGGCCCTCTGCGTATCGGAGAAGAGTTTCCCGAATTTGCGGTCAAAGGTGGACTGCTCCAGAAGCAGGAACAGGACGTAGATGAAAATGAGTGACGCGGATCCGGCAATGGTTGTGATCAGGCTGGCACCCGCCGTGACCATTTTCGGTACTACCAAATCCGGCAGGAAGTCCTTCAGTTCCAATGGATCATTGAGTTTGACCAGTCCAGAGACTTCCTTAAAAACCTCTTCAAGGCGCGTCTGGTAAACCGGGGCATCGCGGGCGAGCTGTGTCAGGTTTGCTGTGACCAGGTCGAGAACGAATGTCGCTGCGGTAAAAATTGCGATCAGCGCGAGTGGAAAAGCCAGCCATCCCGGCAGATGCCATTTTCCCAGAGGGATCGACTGAAATCCCTTCGACAAGGCATTGATCAGGTACCAGACGATGAGGGCGATGACAAAAGGCAAAAGCAATGTCCGGCCCGTCACCAGAAGCCAGCCCACCATGCAGACAAGAAGCAGACTCAAGGTAACAGTCAGCAGGGATGGCCGCATAAGGGGTCTCTCCGGATCGGCAAAAGGACTGAGTACAAAGGGGAATTATCGTCAAAACCTGCCGGGTTGGAAACCGTATTTGTCCGGCGTTTGATGAGGGTGGGCAAGGATATGAAGAAATCGAGGTTTAAGAACGCGCAGATCCCGTGGATTTTTGGGTAAGGACAGTGCGGTGCCGCGCTGCCAATCTGTACCGGGAACAGGAGATTGGCAGCAAGGGATATTATGATCGATGCTCGAATAACAGCGGGATGGCTGAGCCGGCGAGGACTGCGATGAAGGTATGGGCCGACGAGATCCGCCAGCTATTGCCGAATGTCACTGACATAACTGAGCAGGCGGCTGGTGTCCTCATTCGTTGGCGGGGTCAGAGCATTGGCATGGCCACTGACATTCGACATGTCAGGTAGCTCATGCGCAATGCCCTTGTGACAATCGATGCAGGTCTTTTCACCCGTGAACAGCAGCCTTTCATGAAAATCCGCCGCTCGTGGACTCTGCCGGGTGATGTCCATGGACTCTGCTGAATGGCAGTTCCGGCACTCGAGGGAGTCATTCGCCTTCAGCCGTGCCCACTCGTGCTGCGCCAACTCCAGGCGCTTGGCCAGGAATTTGTCCCGCGTGTTGATGGTTCCGAATATTTTGCCCCAGACCTCCTTGGAGGCCTGCATCTTGCGTGCGATTTTGGCGGTCCACTCATGAGGAACGTGGCAGTCAGGACATGAGGCCCTGACCCCGGAACGGTTGCTGTAGTGGATTGTCGACTTCAATTCCGCGAAGGGGTTGTTCTGCATTTCATGGCAGCCGGTGCAGAAAGTTTCCGTGTTGGTCAATTCCAGTGCGGTGTTAAAAGCCCCCCAAAAAAAGATGCCCATGATAAACCCGCCGAGCGAGAGAAAACCAAGCGAGTAATGGACGCTCGGACGGCGGAGGATCGCAAATCCGCGCTTCAGTGCGTGCCACATCACTTTGTTTCCCCGTCTTTGGACTTCAGGTAATCAATGATGTCTTCTGAATCCACGAAGGTGTTTTCGACGAGAAGGCGCGCATCTGTCTGGGTGACGTGACACTGGGTACAGAAATAGCGTCGGGGGGAGATTTCAGCCAGAACCTGGTTATCCCGCCCGATGAAGTGCGTCACTGACACCATTGGAGCCTGCGTGACCTCAACGGCCCGCCGCTGATGGCATTGCAGGCATTGATTGACCTTCGTATCAATTTGATAATTGTCGGTCTTGTGAGGAATGAGAGGCGGCTGCTCCGGGTAATTCCGTGCCTGTCTCAGGTCGGAATTGACAACCTTGGAAATGGGTGGGGCGCTGTTGTTTTGCGAAAGATCGGCAGCTCCACGCAATGTGGATACCTGATTTTGAGCCATGGCACTGCCGATCAGCAATACGGCTGCTGCGAGAAGCATGGTGAACTTGAGGTATTTCATGGTCACTCTCCTCACACCGGCTCAATGCGCACCGCGCATTTTTTATAGTCAGTTTGCTTGGAAATCGGATCTGTCGCATCCAGTGTGACCTTGTTGATCAATTCGCTGGCATCAAACCATGGAACGAAAAC
>JBNKOQ010000104.1:0-9585 GCA_050294735.1 Roseibium sp.
ATCAACAGGGGGCCGAAATGTTCTTCGGGAGCGTTCAGGGTGAACACCCCGCCGTATTTCAGCTCGATCACAAAGCCGGACTTTTCGCCCAGTTTCAATTCGGAGTTGATGTCGAGAACAACCTCAAACAAGTTGGTGCCTTCCGGCGTTTCAAGCTTTGAGACCTGAACATCGACGTTCACTTTGACGTCCGGCTGGCTATTTTGCAATTCCGCCAAAATGGTCGGCGAATTGGGCGATTCAAAAGACAGGTCCTTGATGTACTGGCCAAGGATGTTCATGCCCGGTGCGGCGGGGGCGTTTTCTTCCTGCGGCTCTGCGCCGGCGTCGTTGGTATCGCTCATCGTGTCTCAATTCCGTTTCGCGGTGCTCATCAAAACAGCCGTCCGCTAGTGGAACGGCACGCGGCAGGCGGCCCGCTTACGCCGCACAAACCCTCTCTGCCGCTGGCTACCACTTAGGGCCGCCTCGCACAAGGGCAACAGCCTTGCCAGAAGCCCGAAAGCACTTCAAAAAGACCTATGTTTGATTATCCGGAAACACAGATATCCCTGCTGCACCAGCGGCTCAGACTGGACACTCTGGTGCGGCTGCGCTGGCTGGCGGTCGGTGGCCAGACCGCCGCCCTGCTGATCGTTCACATTGGCCTAGGCTATCCGCTGCCCATCGGGATCGCTTTTTCGCTGGTCGCTTTTTCCGCCTGGCTCAATGTTTTCCTGAAGATTCACTCTCCGGCCTCCCTTAGGCTTTCCCGGCGTGCGGCCACCCTGCAGCTCACCTATGACATCCTGCAGATGAGCGGCTTGTTGTTTTTGACCGGAGGGCTTGGCAATCCCTTTGCGTTTCTCCTGATAGCGCCTGTCATGGTCTCGGCCACGGCCCTGTCCGCGCGCAACACAATCATCCTGGGCACTGTCGCCACCGTCTGCGCCAGCCTGCTTGCGGTTTTCCACCTTCCGCTGCCGTGGCCAGGGGGAAGCGGATTCCGGATGCCCGTTGTCTACTCTATCGGTGTCTGGGTCGCGCTGGTCTCGACCCTCGGCTTTATGGCGATCTACGCTTTCCGCGTTGCCGACGAGGCCCGCCAGCTCGCCGATGCACTCGCCGCAACCGAGCTTGTGCTGGCCAAAGAGCAGCACCTCAACGCCCTGGACGGGTTGGCCACAGCCGCCGCTCATGAACTGGGAACGCCGCTGGCCACCATTTTTCTTGCAGCAAAAGAGCTTTCAGACGAACTCCAGCCGGAAGATCCGAGGGCGGAGGACATCGCTCTCATCCGGTCACAGTCCGAACGCTGCCGGGATATCCTGCGCAAACTCACCAGCCTGTCCAGCGACGAGGACAAGACCTTTCAGAGCATGGCCTTGTCGCAACTTCTGGAAGATGTCGTCGATCCGCATCGTGGTTTCGGCGTCGAAATCGCCGTGTCGGCGTCCGGAAATGGGCCGGAACCCATCGGGTCAAGAAACGCCGCTATCCGTTACGGGTTGGGCAATCTTCTGGAGAATGCCATCGATTTCGCCGAGACCATCGTCGAAGTCACGGCAACATGGGACACCGAAAATGTCAGTATTTCGATCCGCGACGACGGCTCCGGATTTGCTCTTGAGGTGCTTTCGAAGCTAGGCGACCCCTACGTTTCCGTCCGCAGCGGCAGGACCGCCCGCAAGGAAAGCGGGGGCGGTCTTGGGCTAGGTTTCTTCATCGCCAAAACGCTTCTGGAGCGGACCGGAGCCAAGCTGTTTCTGGAGAACCGGGCACCTCCGGAACACGGTGCCCATATCCGCGTGACATGGCCCCGGACTGCATTTGAGTCTCTTGGACATATGGACGGACAGGATTTTTCCTTGCATAAGAGCTGAATTCTGCCGCCAACATTCTAATATGAGCTAGCAGACATAGGAAAAGAAAACGGGATCGTGAGCATGACCGACCCAATGCCGGAACTGGAAGCCTGTGAAGACAAAAGCCTTTTGATTGTCGACGACGACAAGGCTTTTCAGCAACGGCTTGCCCGCTCCATGGAGAAACGCGGTTTCGAGACGGAAACTGCAGATGGCGTGCAAGAGGCAATTGCCAAAGTGGGCAGCAATCCGCCCGCATTCGCCATTGTCGACATGCGGCTTGAGGATGGCAACGGACTGGATGTCATCCAGGCCCTCCGGCAGCGCCGACCTGACTCCCGCGCAATCATACTGACCGGTTATGGCAACATCGCAACCACTGTCACCGCCGTGAAGCTTGGCGCCGTCGATTATCTTGCAAAGCCCGCCGATCCGGATGACATCCTGGCAGCACTTGCCCGCAAACCGGAAGACAAGGCTCCCCCTCCGGAAAACCCGATGTCGGCGGACCGTGTGCGCTGGGAACACATCCAGCGGGTCTATGAGCTTTGCGACCGCAATGTGTCGGAAACGGCGCGGCGGCTGAACATGCACCGGCGCACGCTGCAGCGGATTCTGGCCAAACGGGCCCCTCGCTGAGACGCCGCGGGAATTGCACCAGCGGAACGGTTGCAATACCTGCGCCTTTTCAGGCAGTTTAACTAATTATCCGGCAGTATTACCGGATCTACCATTTGGCATCTTACGGAGACTGCCCCATGCCGCTTTCGGCTGCCGGCCCTTCCCGTTTTCTTATTGCGGGTTTCGCGAGTGGTTTTCTGCTTGCTGCACTTCCTTCCGCGCTGGCGCAAACGCCACCGGAAACACTTCGCATCAACGTCGAACCCGCCAAGCCCGGCATCAGGTCCATTACCATGGAGCGGAAGTACCGGCCGATTATCAGCCGTGACGATGCAGGCGTTGTCATCGACACGCTGGGAAGCGAAACGGCACCTCCGCCCTGCAATGTCGAGTTGGAAGTCACGCTCGAAAACAGCCGTGTGCTCCATCGCAAGGCCGATATCTGCTCCGGCGGAACGTTGGTTGTCGACGTCAACAGCGACGGAAAGCCCGGCAAGGCCCGCGTTATCGGCGGAACGCCTGGCGCCGTGTCCGCACCTGCAGCCCCCGCAGCACCGGCAGCGACAGTCGACGCGAGCCAACCGGAAACAAAGATCACACCAGCACCCCAGGATACACCGGCACCGGCAGCAGGTCTCGGGTCAGAAGACACACCTGCCCGCCAGGACGGCAACCTGATGAAACCTCTCGAGCAGGTCGACATTGACGGGACAGCCGCGACCAGCCTGCCGGCCACCGCTGGTGAAAACCTGGATCAACAAAGCGGCGGTTTCACACCTGCGCCCGGGCAAGATGCAGTGACTGTCTCGCAGAACGATGCCCGTGTCTGGACCACCCAAACAAGTGGCGCAGCCGGTGCCCGCAGCGATCTGTTCCATGGCGTTCCCGAGACAGACGATACGGACTTCAGAGCGGCCTGCCTGACCCAATCAGGCCAAGCGACCATCGTATTCAGTCAAACCTCGCCAACAACTGCGGAAGGCCTCACAGAGTCCGTTCGCGTCACGGCTGACGGCTTTTCCATGACGTATCCGGCGGTTGGCGGCAGTGCAAACAACCAGTTTGGGCAGTCCTTCCCCCAAATCGTGCTGGCGACAACAGATCCGCTTTGGCAAACCCTTATCAGCAAATCGGTCCTGACAATTCAGATTGAGGGCCTGCCAGCCTATCAGGTCTCCCTTAAGGGCAGTGCCAAACCGGTCCGGTTGTTTGTTGCAACCTGCGCCGAACCACAGCATATCATTGGAGAGACCGGCGTGCCCGGCGCTCCAGGCACCATAGTTGCCGCCGGCGCCGACGTATCCTGCGGTGAGGTTGGGCGTATCCGGTCCCTTGATGGTATCCGGCCCGGCCAGATTGTCTTCCGCAACACCAGCCGCGAAGCTGTTGATGTTCACTGGATCGACTACAATGGCGGCGAACATGTCTATGCCCGTCTCAACCCCGGCCAGATACTCGATCAGCAGACCTATGTCACGCACGCCTGGCTGGTTCGCCGCGCCAACGGGCAATGTCTTGGCATCTATGTCAGCCGCACGCCCTACCGGGAAGTGGTCATTTCAGGCGGCGCTGCCCCTTCAGCGCCTGGACAGCCTTTCGGATATCCTCAAACACCCGCTCCCGCCGGCCCTGTCCCGCCGGGCACAATAGGCGGTAATGCCGGCCCCACATTCAACAACGGCGGTGGTTTTGCCGCAGCACCGGCAAACGGAACGGTCGCGGACTACCTCTGCACAGCGGGCGTTGATCTTCAGGTTACCTTTTCGGCGGATGGAAGTTCTGCAACTGTTGCGGAAATCGGCCGAGGAGTTGTTACGCTACGGCGGCAGGGCGGAGGTTCAAGTTTTCATTATTCCTCACAAGGTTACACCCTAAAAGGCCAGATCCAGAATACAACCTGGACGCGCCCAGGACTTCGGGACGTCTTTTGTGCAAAGCGGTAAAACTAACCGAAAATAGTATTGTTACTTTTTACATGTATGCTTCCAAATATAATCGGTCGCAGACACATTCAAAATACATCAAATTTTAAGTCCCTAAATCTACTTTGGAGTAAATTCTCTGAAGATGGATACCGGATATGAGTTTCGCCCGCCTTCCAGTCGTCTGGAAGATCATCGTCCCAGTTGCCACGATTTTTGCGTTCACGGTCATCCTGAGCTTCGTGAGCCTGAATTCCCTGCACAGTTCCATGCTGCAGGAGCGTATTGCGACCATTGAACACATTTCAAAGACTGCAAAATCCATAACAGCGGCCTACTACGCCAAGGAAACGGCCGGAGAGCTGACCCGCGAGGAAGCCCAGGCCCGGGCCAAGACAGCAATTGGAGCAATGCGGTTCGAAGGCGATAATTACGTATTTGTATTCGACTTTGAAGCCACAACTCTTGTTCACGCCAGCCAGAAACTGATCGGCAAAAACCTCAGCAACCTCACCGATGCGAATGGCACCCGCATCATGGACGGGCTCATCGCCCAGGCGAAGGCCGGCGGTGGCGTCCTGCTCTACCAATGGCCACGTCCCGGCAGCGATGTGCCTGTCGACAAATGGGGATGGGCAGAAGGTTTCGAACCCTGGGGCTGGATGATGGGCACAGGCGTCTATGTGGGCGATCTGGAGGCCTCCTACTGGAACCAGGCGTTGATTATCATCTCTATTGCATCGGTTGGCGCACTGATCGCACTCGCTATTGCCCTGGTATCCATCAAAAGCATCGTGAGCCCCCTCACGGCTCTTACCCGAAACATGAACAGCCTTGCTGAGGGGAACAGCGACATCGAGGTGTCCGGCACAGACCGGGGCGATGAAATTGGCCAGATGGCAACAGCCATGGAGGTCTTCATCGAAAACGAACGGTCCCGGAAGGTCCTGGAAGCAGAGCAGCACCAGTCCCAGGAAATCGCCGCTCAGCGCGGTGAAGAAATCCAGCAGCTCTCCCACGACTTTGACAGCCGCATCATGGAAATGATGGATACCATTGAGCAGTCCGTTCAAAATCTGCAAAGCGCCTCCGCCGAAATGACGAATGGTGCGGTCAAAACGAACCAGCAGAGCGGCCTCGTATCCAACGCATCGTCGCAGGCCGCTCACAATGTGGAAACAGTGGCTGCAGCGGCGGAAGAGCTCTCCGCGTCGGTCAATGAAATCCGCCGCCAGGTTCAGTCCTCGAGCGAGATCGCCGCCAAGGCAGCGTCCGAAGCAACGGCAACCAATGAACGCATGGTCGGCCTGTCTTCGGCAGCTGGGCGCATTGGCGAAGTTGTGAACCTCATTCAGGCAATTGCGGAGCAGACCAACCTGCTCGCATTGAATGCCACAATTGAGGCCGCACGCGCAGGCGAGGCCGGCAGGGGCTTTGCTGTCGTCGCCGCGGAAGTGAAAGAACTGGCAACCCAGACATCCAAGGCGACCGAGGAAATTGGTTCACAAATCTCTGCGATCCAAGGCGAAACCGAGCTGGCAGCCACAGCCATCTCGTCGGTCACTGAAATCATCGGCCAGATGAACGAGATAGCAGGTTCGATTTCTTCTTCTGTTGAAGAACAGGGGGTCGCCACCCAGGAAATCGCGGCGAATGCGACCGAGGCCTCCCGGAGCACAATCGAAGTTACCACCAATATCGAAAGTGTTTCGCAAGCTACGGAAGACACCAAACAGACCGCGGAAACGGTCGACGCCTCGGCGCGTCAGCTGGAGGAAAACGCGAACTACCTCAGACAGACCGTCTCGGGTTTCCTGGCTGAAGTCCGCAAACGCTCTGCCGCCTGATCATCAAATCCCGCTGGCCGGTGCCGGCGGGGTTTCTTTTCAGCACCAGAGCAAACACCCATTCAAGACAGGCCGCAAAGCGATCCAGGCTAAACGGGAAATGCTTTCCGCAACAATCGTCAGACCTTGCGCAAGGCGACTTTGGATATTCTGTGGCTGGCATCCTTGGTCAGAATGAGATCCGCACGTGGTCGGGTTGGCAGGATGTTGTCCTGAAGATTCACCAGGTTGATGTCCTTCCAGATCCCAAGGGCCGTTTTCATCGCTTCAGCATCACTGATCCGCGAATATTTATGGAAATAGGACCCCGGATCGCGGAAGGCCGTCTCGCGCAGCCGCATGAAACGTTCCACATACCAGCCCTGCAACAGCTTCTCGTCCGCATCGATATAGACCGAGAAGTCGAAGAAATCCGACACGAAGGGCACAGCCCTGCCATCCTTCGGCAATTCGCGGGTCTGGAGAACGTTAAGCCCTTCCACAATTAGAATGTCCGGGTTGTCCACGGTCACCGTGTGACCCGGCATCACGTCGTAGTAAAAGTGCGAGTACACCGGTGCGCGGACATTCCGCCGGCCGGCCTTGATGTCGGACAGGAATTTCAGCAGCCGCGGGCGGTCGAAGCTTTCCGGAAACCCCTTTTTCTGCATGATCCCTTCAGATTCAAGAACCGCATTGGGATACAGAAATCCGTCCGTCGTTATGAGATCGACCTTTGGGCTCGCCGGCCAGCGGGCCAGCAGGGCTTTCAGGACACGCGATGTTGTCGATTTTCCAACGGAAACCGACCCGGCAACACCGACGATGAAAGGCGTCTTGCCATCTCGAATACCGAGAAAATTCTGGGTTGCCTGATGAAGACTGATGGTCGCCTCGGCGTAATAGGCCAGAAGGCGGGACAACGGCAGGTAGATTTTCTCAACCTGTTCAATGGACATGGGGTCATTGAGCCCCTGCAGCTGAGCGACTTCATCCCCTGTCAGGGTCATGGGGGTATCGGCTCTCAACCGGGCCCATTCGCGTTCGGTAAAGACACGATAGGGGGACAAATCCATATCCTGCTTCAACTCTACAGTCTGATCCATGTCCTGCCGCAGCCCATACTACGAGAAGGCCAACAGACCGATCCGGTTCATTCTAGGCTTGACCTAGTCCCGGGGTCTGGAGGCCTTTTCTTCGAGACCGGTTTGTCCGGTCCGCCGTGCCAATTCCGCCATGACATCCTGAAGGTCGACATCGGCGACCTTGAGTACGACCAGCAGATGATAAAGGACATCGGCGGCTTCCGCCGTCAATTCGTCCCGGTCTTTCTGAACGGCTGCGATAGCCGCCTCGACAGCTTCTTCACCAAGCTTTTGAGCGCATTTGGCAACGCCCTTGCCAATCAGTTTGCGCGTATAGGACATCTCGTCGTCACTGGCAGCGCGCGCCGCGATAATGGCGTCTAGGTCGGCAAGAGTAAAATTCGTCATTGGTCTAGGTCGTCTTCCTGCTTAGCCGTCCATGCGCATGGCAATGCCTGCGCCTTCCATATGCGCTTTTGCTTCATGGATGGTGAATTCGCCAAAATGAAAGATCGATGCCGCCAGAACAGCCGTGGCATGCCCATCCCGGATCCCTTCGACCATGTGATCCAGGGTGCCGACACCGCCAGAAGCAATAACCGGAACCCGAACCGCATCCGCAATCGCCCGCGTTAGAGCGATATTATAGCCGGATTTAGTGCCGTCACGATCCATAGAGGTCACCAGCAGCTCGCCAGCGCCCAGCTTCACCGCATTTCTGGCGAACTCCACCGCATCAATGCCGGTCGCATTGCGCCCGCCATGGGTGAAGATTTCAAAACGGTCCGGCTCACCTTCCTCATTGACCTGCTTGGCGTCAATGGAGACCACGATGCACTGAGCCCCGAACTTTTCTGCCGCCTCGCGAATGAACTCGGGATTCTTTACAGCCGCTGTGTTGATCGAAACCTTGTCGGCTCCAGCGATCAGCAGCTTGCGAATGTCCTCAATGGTGCGGACACCGCCTCCAACCGTTACCGGCATGAAGCAGGCTTCCGCCGTCCGGCGCACCACGTCAAAGATCGTATCCCGGCCTTCATGGCTGGCGGTGATATCAAGAAAGCAAAGCTCATCCGCCCCAGCCGCGTCATAAGCCTTTGCCGCTTCAACAGGATCGCCGGCGTCGATCAGATCGACAAAGTTCACACCCTTGACAACCCGGCCGTCCTTGACGTCGAGGCAGGGGATTACACGGGCCTTGAGCATCACTGTATACCTTTGCTTTTACAACCCAGAGCTATAAGCTGGCGCACGATGGAAATGACGCACGGCTCATATATTTTCTACGGCGACGAAAGCGGTGATCATTCGCTTAGGTCAATCGATCCGGAATTTCCAGTTTTTGCTTTGTCGCTGTGTGCATTTAAAAAATCAACCTATTGTTCGAGGGTTGTTCCAAAATTTCAGCGATTGAAATTCGAGTACTTCGGTCATGATGCCGTTGTCCTGCACGAGCATGATATTCGTAAGCAAAATGGGCCGTTCAAGATCCTCTCCAATCTGAGGCTAAGAGAAGCTTTCATGAATGACTTATCGGCCTGCGTAAAAAGCAGCCCGTTTAGGATTTTCAACTGCTGTATTTCCAAACGTGATCTCAAAATGGATTTGTTTCCCGACAATCCATACTCAGTCGCATTACGGATCTGTTTACAGAAGGCCTATCTATTTCTGAATAGAAGAAATGAGACCACTTCCACCGCACATTTTATATTCGAGAAACGAGGTAAAAAGGAAGACACCGAATTGGAGCTCGAATTCCGACGGATCGTTTCGGGTAGCAACGATCTGCGCCTTCCATTCAGGTTCTTTGAAATCCACTTTTCGGATAAGAAAAGCAATTCAACAGGGATGCAAATTGCTGATCTTACAGCACGGCCAATAGCGTTGAAGGTTCTTAAACCCCATCAGCTTAATCGCACTCACGAGATTATTTCCCGAAAGATTTTCGTTGGCAGACGCTTTGGAAATCCTAAGAAGGGCATTTTCGATTAGCCCAAAAACGAAAGGCCCCGGATTACTCCGAAGCCCATCGCCGACCGGGAACCCCCAATCCATGGTTCTAATGATAGTACAAAAATTAAAATTGTCAATATAAATCAACTATTTAATTATTTCAGCTAACTGATTCTATTGATTCGCTTTTCTGCTAGCCTTGATCAGGTCCATCGCTTCTTTCGGGTCCAGGCGGCCATCATAAAGCGCCCGGCCGGAAATTGCGCCTTCCAGGATGCCGCAGTCCGGTTCCAGCAAACGCTTCACGTCATCGATGGAAGCAAGGCCTCCGGAC
>JBNKOQ010000105.1:0-9554 GCA_050294735.1 Roseibium sp.
CGGAAAGCGTAACACTTCAAAGCAGCGATCCAGCCAATCCAGCTCGCTTCTACATGAACTCAGTTCCAGCAGGGCGGGATATCCCGCATCGCCTGATCACCAAAGACGAAGCCAAGCCTCTGGACCTGGGTGAGGATAACCGCTCCAACAAGCGGCGGCTCAAAATGTACATTCATCCCGAGGTCGCACCCTCATGTCTCCTCCTCATGGGCATTACCGACCTCGCACCCGGAAGCATCTGGAACACCATGCCGCCTCATCTGCACGAGCGCCGCATGGAGGCCTATTGCTATTTCGACCTCGCCGAGGAAGACCGGGTGATTCATTTGATGGGCCGGCCGGATGAGACCCGCAGTCTTATCGTTGCGAACGGAGACGTTGTGCTGTCTCCCGCGTGGTCAATCCATATGGGCGCCGGCACCGGCCCTTACGCATTCGTGTGGGGCATGACCGGTGAAAACCAAGCCTATACGGACGTTAGTCCGGTTCCAGTGGCAGAATTGAAATGAATATGGCCGCAACATCTTTATCCGATATGGATCACCTGCGTCGCCCGCTTGGGCAGGGGGAGCCGGTTACCTATTGGCAGCTTGGGCAAACGGCTGAGGCACGCTACGACGTGCCGGACCAACCTATGAAGGGGGAAATGGACCCCTTCTTCTTCCTGACCAAGCACAAGAATTTCATCCCCCATGAATACCCCTGCCGAACCGCCTTTGGCGTCGAGCACCGGGGCAAACGGCCGGATGTAACCGGCACATTCGGTCTGACCCGTTTCTGGCTGCCCTTCGGCTCGCCGCGTGTCGATCTGTCTGGTTTCTGGTTCCGTCCCACGGTAATCGGCACATGGGCCCGGACAAAGATTGCCGTTCATGAGGCTGGATCTGCTGTCTTGCGGCTCGGCACATGCGGTGGCGCCATTCTCTTCGTCAATGGCAAAGAGATCGGCTGGATGGCTGATTATATCCGCAATCTGGAAGCCAAACAGGAATTCACGGTGGAACTTACCGCCGGAGAGAACGAAATCTCGATCTTCTTCGACGATCTGGCAGAGCGCGATGCGCGCTATTTCTTCCAACTCGACTATGTATCGGGTCCCGAAGCCGAGCAGGCCTTGCCTGTGCAGGTCGAGGCCACTGTCGCGGCGGAACTGGAAGCAGCGCTCGACAGGATGCATTTCGAAAAGCCGGTCTACCGCTCCGGCGAGGTAGCTCTTGTCACCAGCACGCCCCTGTCCTCCAGTGCAACCGCGCTGGTCACCATTGCCGGTGACTTCATGTCCCGGGAAGAGCCCATGCGGGTGCAACGGCAGCTGTCCTCCGGCGAAGTTCGTATTGCTGTTGGCAAAGCGGAAGAACTACCGTCCGACTTCCGGCATTTCCATGTGGACCTGACCATTGGCGGCTTCACCGCCTCCCGTGTTTTCGGGGTCGAAATCTGTCATGCCCAGCGCCAGGGTCAAGCGCCTGCCAAGCAGCAAGACCGGGTCGGGGAAGCTCTCGATGAGATCGCAGACCATGGCGAGCCGGACAATGTAACGGCCCTGGCCCGTCTGGGATCGGGCCGTTACGGCGCCAAGACCGACAGGATGATCGCCGACACCCTGCCGACCATCACCGACTGCCACGACTGCGCCGACTTTGCCCTGGTGCCGCTGCTTTGGTGCAGGACGGCCTATGGTGCCCATATCGCACCGGAGGTTGTCGCCGGAATCGATGAAGCTATCCTCTCCTACCGGTACTGGATGGATGAGCCAGGCAACGATGTGCAGTGGTATTTTTCGGAGAACCACGCGTTGCTGTTCCACACAGCTGCCTATCTGGCCGGCGCCCTGCTTCCGGAAGAAACCTTCAAGCGCTCCGGGCGGCTTGGCCGCGATCAATCCGCCGTCGGGCTGGAGCGGGTGCGCGCCTGGCTCGATCATTTCGAGAAGTGGGAGATGGCAGAGTTCAACTCAGCGCCTTATTTCCCAATCGATCTGAAAGGCCTGACCGCTCTTTTCGCTTTGGCCCCCGACGCTGATGTGCGCGAACGGGCACGCAAAGCAATCCTGCGGCTCGCGGCGATTGTTGCGCGCTCGGCTCACCATGGCATTTTGACCGGAGCGCAGGGACGTTCTTACGAACACACCTTGCGCGCCGCCGGCTCTCTTGAACTGTCCGGCATTGCCCGGCTGATCTGGGGCACCGGCAATTATGGCCGCCGGGTTCACGCTCTGCCGCAAATGGCGCTTTGCCTGCGCGATCATGGGCTGGAGATCCCCGCAGAACTGACGGCGATTGCCGATTGGCAAACGGACGCAGCACAAGAATGGTGTTTTGCCCAGGGTCAGGACCGCATGGCCCGGCTTTATCATTACAAGACCAAGGCCTATGCCATGGGAACGGCGGCACACTACCGCTGGAATGAATGGGGATATCAGGAAACGGTCTTGCATATCCGCCTGGGTGATAATCCAGATGCTCAAGTTTGGATCAACCATCCCGGCGAGGTCATCCATTCCGGCTACGGCCGCCCGTCCTATTGGGGCGGCTCCGGTGCCTTGCCGCGCCTTTGGCATTACCGGGGTCTCGCCGTCATGATGTTCGACTGCGCCGAGGAGCAGCCCGGCTTCACCCATGCCTGGTTCCCGTGCCAGATTTTCGACACCTCGAAGGTCGCCGGGCAAACGGCGGTGGCCCGCTCGGGAGACGGGCTTCTTCTTCTGAAAGGCAATGCGCCTCTGCAGCTGGTTGAAGACGGCCCCACCGCCGGCAACGAAGTTCGCTTGCCCGGACGCCAGGGCGTCTGGATCATCCGGCTTGACGACCTGCAAAATGCCGGGTCGGAGGAAGAGTTCGCGTCCCTTTTCGCCGAACTCGCCGTAACACTGCAGAAAGACGGCACATTTGTCATAACCGATCCGCAATATGGCGAGATGGTTCTGCACGAGGACGGCCGGATTGCCGCCGAAGGGCGGATTGTCGACCCGGCAGACTGGAGTGTCGAAGGCAAAGCAATCGAGTTTCCGTCGGGCCCCTAGCCCCGGCGGTTGGATAAGCGGTCTTTGCGTGGAAAGGAGGTCCGCGCGGACTGTTGATTGACGGAAGAACCGTCCAATAGTGGAGGAAAGTAATGATAAATACGAAGGCACTTGCAGCAGCGGCCGGGATGGCGCTGTTCTCGGCAACGACAGCCCTGGCCGGCGACGTTCGCATTATGTGGTATTCTGACGGGGTTGAGGGCGAAGTGCTCAAAGACCTGCTCGGCCGGTTTTCCAAAGACAATCCTGATATCAACGTCATTGTCGATGAGGTGGCCTATTCGGTCATCAAGGAACAGCTCCCGGTGCAGCTCGCCGCAGGCAACGGCCCGGACATCGCCCGCGTCACCGATATCAAGAACCTGGCTCAATACTGGCTGGACCTGACGCCATATCTCAAAGACCCTGTTACCTGGCTGAAAAACTATGAAGACCAGGCCAACTGGATGCGTCCGGACGGCTCTTCCGCGATCACCGGGTTCATGACCCAGATCACGCTCACTGGCGGTTACGCCAACAAGACTTTGTTCGATCAAGCCGGTGTCCCGCTGCCTGGACCAAAAGCAACCTGGTCCGACTGGGTGGAAGCCTCCAAGAAAGTGGCTGAGAGCCAGCAGCTTCCCTTCGCCTTCGCCATAGACCGCTCCGGTCACCGCATCGCCGGCCCTGCCATTTCTTACGGCGCGGAATTCATCGGGCCTGACGGGCTGCCGAACAAGGTCGACGACGGCATGAAGGCCTTCATTTCCGACTTCGCAAAGTGGAACAATGAGGGTCTGCACGAGAAAGACGTCTGGGTTTCCGCAGCGGGCACCACTTACCGCCCCGCTGTTGATGACTTCATCAACGCCCAGGTTCCCTTCTATTACTCCGGTTCCTGGCAGGTTGCGAACCTTGCCACCAAAATTGACGATGCGTTTGACTGGGTGGCAACCGGCAGCCCTTGCGGTGCGGAAGCCTGCTCCGGAATGCCCGGCGGCGCTGCCGTTGTGGCGATGAAGGACACCAAGAACCCCGAGGAAGTCGCGAAGGTCATGGAATATCTGGCCTCCACACCGGTGGCCAAGGAGTTTGCGGAACGCACGTTGTTCCTGCCGGCCAACAAAGAAGTAATCGCTGGCGGCCTGAACTTCGACACAGACAGCCAGGCAGTCAAGGACGTGCTCAACACCTTCGTGAAGGCATCTTCCTCAACCGCCGTCGAAGCTCTGAAGCTCCCAGCCTGGAAGTGGGCCGGCCCGTACTATGGCGCTTTGGTCTCCCGCGTGAGCCAGGTAATTGCCGGCGAGTTAACGCTTGACGAGGCCTATGAGCGGATCAATTCCGATATGGCCGAGAAGGTCAAGGAAGCGCAGTAAGGCGCAGCCGGACTATAAACATGGAAGCCGGCGCCAATCGGCGCCGGCGTCTTGGGAGGGGACCACAATGAGCACAACACCAATCAGGAACCGCCTGACACCGGGCGGGATCGCTTTCGCCGCGATCCGTCCGGTCATGAACCTGATCGATATTCCCCTACGCGCCTTGCAACGGGTCGGCGGTCAAAGCGGGATGGCGTCGTTCTTCATTCTGCCGAACATGGCCGTCTTCACCATTTTCGTGCTGATCCCCTTCGCCATCAATTTCGTTTACTCAATGACGGGCGGGATAGAGATCTTCCTTGGCCAGCGCGACTTCGTCGGCGCCGACCAGTACAAGGACATCTTCACCTGCGCCAATTATCTGGAGCCAGCCAGCTGCCGCCGGGACGGATTCTGGACAGCGGCGCAAAACACGACCTTCTTCGTTGTTCTTCAGGTTTCGCTGCTCATTGTCGTCTCCCTGATCACCGCTCTGATCCTCAACCGGGAGATCGCCGGGCGCAGTTTCTGGCGCGCCATGTTCTTCTTCCCGGTGTTGCTGTCGCCGGTGGTTGTCGGCCTGATCTGGCGCTGGATTTTGCAGCGCGACGGTCTACTGAACTTCGTTTTGTTCGAAACTTTCGGCGCGGATCAGTTCAATTGGCTGACTGACCGCACCACAGCCTTCGCCGCCACAATCGGCGTATCGATCTGGGCGCATATGGGTTTCTACACCTTGATCCTGCTCGCCGGTCTGCAAGCCATTCCGAAGGACCTTTACGAAGCCGCCGAAATGGACGGCACCTCCAAGTCACGGATGTTCTGGCGCATCACACTCCCGCTTCTGATGCCGAACCTGATCGTGGTTCTCGTTCTGGCACTCATCAAGGCTGTTCAGGTTTTCGATGAGGTCTACGTGCTGACCGGCGGCGGACCAGGAACCAGCACCATGTATATGGTTCAGTATATCTACGAGAAAGGCTTCGCTTCCGAGCTGCGCAATCCGGGCCTGGCCGCCGCGGCATCGATCATCATGGGAGCGGTCTTGGTCGTACTCACCCTGATGCAGATGTCCGCCTCCCGCCGTAGCGAAAAGAAGGGGACGCGCTGATGTCCGGCATAGTCACATTCCTGACCCGCCGGCGTGGCGGCGACCGCTGGCACTGGACGGATATTGTCACCTGGGCGTGGCTGATTGGCGGGTTGATCATCATCTTCGGGCCGGCTCTCTGGCTGGGCATGTCTTCCTTCAAGACACCCGCAGCCCTGTCGAAATTCCCTCCGGCCCTGCTGCCTTATGTCACTCAGGAAGTTCAGGTGGATGGATTCGATAAACCGTTGCCGTTGTATGAAGTCACACTTCCCGACGGCACCACGGCCAAAATGGCAGAAAAACGCCGGGTCGGCATCATCGCACAAATGATTGATCCGAAGAACCCGGAAGAAGTGGTGAAGGTCAATATCAAGGACCGCCGACCGGTGGAAACGGTGGAATTCGCCACTTCGAATTACACCGAGCCGTTCCTGCAATTCGACTTCCTGCGTTACCTGTGGAACTCCGTCTTCGTGACCGTGATGGCGACCATCATTACGCTGATCATCAATTCGATGGCCGCCTTTGCCCTGTCCAAGTACAAATTCAAGGGCCGGGATCTCATCCTGCTTGTGATCGTCGGGACGCTGATGGTGCCGCTCGGCGTCATCACCGTCCCGCTCTATTCGATCATCTCCACCCTTGGCCTGTTCAATAACCTGTGGGGGGTTATCCTCCCAACGGTCGCGACTCCAACCGGTGTCTTCCTGCTACGGCAATATATGCTGACCATCCCCGATGAGCTGATCGATGCTGCGCGCATGGACAAAGCCTCCGAATGGCAAATCTATTGGAGGATCGTGCTGCCCCTCGCCGCTCCCGCCCTGGCCGTTCTGGCAATTTTCTCGGTGGTCTGGCGCTGGAACGATTTCCTTTGGCCGCTCATCGTCTTGAGCCGGTCAACCGTCTACACGCTGCAAGTCGGACTGAACGTCTATGCGGGTCAGCTCAACGTGCAATGGCACTACATTCTGGCCATGACGGTGGTCACCATGATCCCGGTCGTTCTCGTTTTTGTATTTCTACAGCGGTTCATTACCCGGGGCATCGCCACCTCGGGTCTGAAGTAAGGAGTTCGGCATGGGCCGCATCACACTAGAAAAACTGACAAAATCCTACGGTTCAGTCGAAATCCTGCATGGCATCGACCTCGACATTCAGGATGGGGAATTCGTTGTTTTCGTCGGCCCATCCGGCTGCGGAAAATCAACGCTTCTGCGGCAGATCGCCGGCCTCGACAAGCCGACCAGCGGCGAGCTGCGGATCAACGGCAAGCGCGTCAACGACATCCCCGCCGCCGACCGGGGCCTTGCCATGGTTTTCCAGTCCTATGCACTCTATCCACATATGAGTGTGCGCCAGAACCTGGCTTTCGGCCTGGAAAATGCCCGCATGCCCAAGGCTGAGATCGACAGCCGTATCGCTGAAGCGGCCCGCATGCTGGAGATCGGCGACTACCTCAACCGGCGCCCCGGCCAGCTGTCCGGCGGCCAACGTCAACGGGTCGCCATCGGCCGGGCAATCGTGCGCAATCCGACAGCCTTCCTCCTGGATGAACCGCTATCGAACCTCGACGCGGAACTGCGTATTTCCATGCGCGCAGAGCTTTCCGCCCTCCATCAGCGTCTGCAAACGACGATGATCTACGTTACCCACGACCAGATCGAGGCGATGACCCTGGCCAATCGCATCGTCGTCTTGCGCAAGGGCAATATCGAGCAAGTCGGAACGCCGCTGGAACTCTACAACACGCCTGCCAACCGCTTCGTCGCTGGCTTTATCGGTGCTCCAAGCATGAATTTTCTACCGGGCAGCATCATCGCTGTCAGCGAAGCGGCTACGACAGTCACCGTGCTCGGCGAAGAAACCCTGGCGGTTCCGCGCCCCGCCGAAGCCGCCAAAGCAGGCGAGCAAATCACGGTCGGCGTCCGGCCGCAGCATATCCGGCTGGCGGAACCGGGCGAAGAAAGCATCGGCGCCAAGGTTGACCTGGTCGAAGCACTGGGCTCGGAAACGGTGGTTCATGCCCGTGTCTCGACCGGTGAACTGCTACTAGCTGTACTTGCCGGTCAGCACACCCTGTCGGTCGGCGATGAAGTCCGGTTGACCTTCGACGCACAGGATCTGCATCTTTTCGGGAGTGATGAATTGCGTATCGCCGGAACCTGAGAAAATTGCCGTCGGAGATCTGAGGAGAAGGCAACATTCAGGAGAACCTTAAGTCACAATCCGCCGGTAAAGCCCCTTCGGGAAGATCCTTCATAACTAAAAGCTACTAATTCTGCTCTTCTGGTAGAACCGGAAGCGGGAGAACGGCAATCCCCTCTTCAAGGAGTTCCTTCGCGTCATCGCCGGAGGTTTCTCCGTAGATGTTCCGCTCCTCTGTTTCCCCGTAGTGGATCTTCCGGGCCTCTTCGGCGAAGTTTTTGCCGACGTAATCGGAATTTTCGACGATCTTCTGGCGCAGGGACTTAAGCCCCTCCAGGATCTCCCGATGCTTTGGATCCACCGAAACCAACGCCGTCTGTTGAGAGGCTTCCGTTGGTGCCGGTGCAGCCTTGGACGCAGGCTCCACGTCAGGGACATCCGCAACCTGCCGCGCGGCCTTCGCACGGGATGTTGAAACGGCGGGTGCCATGAGGCTTTTTTGCACCTCAGTCGAACCACAGACCGGACATGAAACAAGTTCACGTCCACACTGCAGATCGAAATCCTCTGAGTTCCGGAACCATCCTTCGAAGCTGTGTGCCGCCTCGCATGTCAACGTGTAACGGATCAAGCCGGCACCTCTGCGGAAATTTCAGTCATGGATGTTTCGAACGGCCTTTCGTTGGCAATCGCCGGGATTCTCTGCCGCGCCTTTATCACTTCATCAGGCCTGATGACAGCTGCAACGAACCCGGGCTCATCACCGGCGATCTCGCCAATCACGGTTCCCCACGGGTCAACCATAAGACTATGGCCGTAGGTCTCGCGGCCATCTTCATGCTTCCCGCCCTGCGCCGCCGAAACCACAAAGGCTCCGTTTTCAATTGCACGCGCGCGCTGCAACACATGCCAGTGAGCCTCCCCCGTCTGCCGGGTAAACGCTGCAGGCATGGTCAGAAGGCCTGCTCCCATGCGGGATTGAGTGCGGAAGATTGCCGGAAACCTGACGTCATAACAGACCGCCATCCCCATCTTGATCCAGGGCAGGTCAACCAGAACGGTCCGGTCGCCAGGTGCATAGGTGGCAGACTCCCGCCAGCTCTCGCCATTGGGAAGATCGACATCGAACATATGGATCTTGTCGTAGCAGGCAACCAGACCACCATCCGGCGCAATCAGAAAACCGCGGTTAGCAACTTTCCCATCCGGCAGTTTGATCGCCAGAGACCCGGCATGAATCCAGATTTTCAATTCATCCGCAAGCTGGCGAAATCCAGCCAGGGTCGGATCACTCTCCTGTCCGGTAATCCGCTCCATCAGTTCTTCGCGACTCCGCACCAGAACATTGGTCATTTCCGGTGTCTGGACATAATGAGCTCCGGCCTCCGCAGCTGCCCTTATCAGGTCTTCTGACTGCTGCAGGTTCACTTTAACGTCTTTGCCGCTTCGCAATTGGACGCAGGCTGCCGTAAAGTCGCTCATTGCATTGCTCCCAGCATCAATCTTATCACTCAAGCCGTTAAAAGCTTATCCAGCGTACCCGTACGTTCCAGATCATGCAGTTCATCACAGCCACCGACATGCGTGGCGCCAACAAAAATCTGCGGGAAAGTAGCCCGCCCGTTGGCCTTTTGTACCATCTGTTTTTTCAAGGCAGGATCAAAGGTCGCATCGTACTCCAGAAAAGCGACGCCTTTTTTTTCCAAAAGCCGTTTTGCGGCAGTACAAAAGCCGCAAAGCTGGCGGGTATAAATAACGACTTCGGCCATATGGCCTCCCTGTTCGTACAGTCAAACATTTCTCAAGCTGGACCCGTATATATGTGCTGGCAGGGGATCAGCACAAGTTCGGGATGCTGGTTCACCTCAGAGTTCACCGTCAGACACCGTTGCAACGGCAAAGGTCAACACATCAACCGACGCCGCGCCGGCAGCCAGAAGCACTTTTGTAC
>JBNKOQ010000106.1:0-9475 GCA_050294735.1 Roseibium sp.
GACCTTCGGTCTAAGATTCTTCAAATTCCGGGTGTTGGCAAAGGCGCACCGACAGACTCCGACTGGCAGAAAGTCGGTGAACTTTGCCTCGGCCCAACCATGGGGAATGTCAAAAAAGGCGAGTTTGAAGGCGTTGAGCTCACCTTTATGGGATTGAACAACCAAAACCTTCATAACTTTCTGTTCCGTGGCTTCCTGAAGCCTTGGGAAGCTTACACGGGCGCCAAGATCAACTGGATCGACCTTGCGCAGGCCGATTATAACGCCCGCCTGCAGCAGTCTATCGCAACCGGCACCGTGGACTTCGACATCATCGAGATGGGTGCGCCTTTTGAAGGTGACACCGCTGGCCGGGGCCTGCTGGATGAAATGCCCGACTGGGTTAAGACCCAGATCGAAGCCGACGATCTCGTCGACTATCTGAAGCCTCCGGTTGGGACCTGGGATGGCAAGACATACCGGGTGACCATTGACGGCGATTGCCACACCTTCTCCTACCGAAAAGACTATTTCGGTGAAGGCTCGATCAGTGGTCAGGCCAATCCGCCAAAGACTTGGCAGGAAGTTGACGCGGTCTCCAAGGCGCTCGTCGGCAAGACCGACCCGCTCACCGGATTGCCGGCTTATGGCTATCTCGACCCGCTGAAGGGATGGGGTGGCTTCGGTTTCTATTTCATTGAGAACCGTGCCACGGCTTACGCCAAATATCCCGGCGACCCGGCTTGGCTGTTCGATCCGGACAACATGAAGCCGCTCGTGAACAATCCGGCGTGGGTTCAGGCCATTCAGGATGTGATGGATCTGATCGCAGCCAATGCCTATCCGGCTGACCAGATTAACGCCGACCCGGGCACCACAGCCTTCTCACAGTTCCTCGCCGGCACCGGTTCGATGCTGATGTGGTGGGGCGATGTGGGCTCCAGCGCGCGCACCTCTGACACGTCAGTTGTTGGCGATGTTGTCGGCTTCGGTATCAATCGTGGTTCCGACCGCGTTTACAACCGCAAGACTGGCGCTTGGGAAGACAAATACAACGAAGCTCCGAACATGGCCTACCTCGGCTGGGGTGTTTATGTCACCAAGCAGGTGTCCGGTGACGAAAAGAAGCGTAAGGCTGCCTGGTCGGCTGCTGCACATCTTGGTGGCAAGGACCTGTCTTTGTGGACCTCCGCCTATCCGTCGGGCTTCCAGCCTTACCGCCAGTCTCACTTCAACTACGATGAGTGGGAAGCGGCTGGTTATGATCGCGCCTACATCGAGGACTACCTCGGTTCCAATGCGGACAGCTACAACCATCCGAATGCGGCTATCGAACCGCGTATTCCAGGTATCTTCCAGTACTACTCGGTCGCGGAAGACGAACTGGCGAAGGGCTTTGCCGGCCAATACGCATCCGCGCAGGAAACGGCGGATGCTATCGCTGCAGCCTGGGAAAAGATCACTGATCAGATCGGTCGGGATAACCAGCTGAAGCTGTATCGGGCAAGCCTGGGTCTCTAGCTCCATCTGTTGTGCAGGCGGAACGTTCTGCGTTCCGCCTGCATCTTTTCATTCAGACAGAGAATATCATGACGACAGTCGAAGGTGACTTGCTGCATACGGTCGAAACGGACACGATTTCGCCGGGCCGCCGCTTCTGGGGCCGAGCAGCATTGTGGTTAAGCGCCATCTGGTTCTTTGCATCTTTTGCATTGCAAGCCGCCCATGTTTTGGGGTGGACAGCCGTTGGTTTCGACAACTGGCGCCCGATTCTCTACGCGTACATTCTTTGGGCGGTCGTGCTGTGCGCGAGCCGTGTCGTCATTTACGGCGAGTCTGGAAAGAAGGCGCTGTTCGTCCTTCCCGCAGCGCTGTTCGTGATCTCGATGGTCGTGTTTCCGCTGCTATTCGCCCTGTGGGTCGGATTCTCGGATTGGAATCTTGCGTCTCTGACCGGGCGGAACTTCAACGGTCTCGACAATCTGTGGCACCTGCTCTCCGACCCGTTTTATGGCAACTCTCTCCTCAACATGGTGTTCTATTGCCTGGCAATCGTGGTCGAATATGGCATTGCCTTCGGCTTGGCGCTTCTGCTGCATCAGAACATCGTCGCCCGCAAATTCTGGCGGGTCACGTTTCTCATTCCCCTCATGCTGTCTCCTGTCGCCGTGAGCTGGATGGTCGGCAAGTCGATGATGGAGGTTCGTTTCGGCCCCATCGCGCGGCTGGCACGCTGGCTCGGATGGGATAATCCGTCCTTTTTCGGTGATCCGCTGACTGCCAAGCTCTCCATCATGATCATGGATGCCTGGACATTCATTCCGTTCATGATGATCATGCTGCTGGCTGGTCTTCAGGCGTTGCCCAAGGAAGTGCTGGAAGCTGCGGAAGTCGACGGCGCAACGAAGTGGCAGCGCTTCTGGAAAGTTGTGTTCCCGCTCATGCTGCCGGTTTCCGTCACCGCGGTCATGATCCGCATCATCTTCAAGCTGAAGCTCGCCGACATCGTCATCACGGTTACCTCAGGCGGTCCCGGAGGTGCGACGGACACTGTCACCAGCTTCATTTACCGCGAGTACCGCGACCGGTCGAATGTCGGCTACGGCACCCTGCTGGCGCTTGTCTATCTGGTGATCATCGTTGCCGGTATGACGGCACTTTTGAAAATATCGGACCGCGTGATCGCGCGCATGACGGGTAGGCTGTGATGGTTTCGGTTGATTTTGACAAATACGCGCGCGGCCAGCGCATTCGCTGGTGGGCCATGCGTTTCGCCATCTACGGCCTTCTCCTCACGTGGGCCGCAGTCTGCATTTTTCCGCTGTTCTGGACGGTTTCAACCTCCTTCAAGGTCGCGGCGGATGTCATGCGGGGTAATTTCATTCCATGGCTGGATTTCCATCCCAGCTGGCTTGGCTGGCGTTCGCTTGGCCTGTCTCCGGACACGATTTTCGAGACTTCGACGGTCCGTGAAGAGTTCATGCGCAGGCTGTGGAACAGCGTGATCATCTCGGTCAGCGCATCCGCTTTTGCGGTTGTTCTTGGCTCGCTCGCGGCCTATGGCCTCAGCCGTTTTTCCTACAAATTCGGATTTATGCGCAACTCCGACATTTCGTTCTTCTTCCTGTCGCAGCTCATCATGCCACCGGTGGTGCTCGCGCTGCCGTTCCTGGTTCTTTACCGGGAGCTCGCGCTTCTGGACACCTATGCCGGGATGATTTCGGTTTACACGCTCATGGTGTTGCCCATCGTCATCTGGATCATGCGTGATCAGTTCGCCACGGTGCCGGTGGAGCTTGAGGAGGCCGCGCTCGTTGACGGCCTGTCCATCTGGGGTGCTTTTTTCCGCATTATCGTGCCGCTGGTTCTGCCGGGCATGGTGGCCGCATTCATTCTGGCACTGATACTGTGCTGGAATGAGTATTTCTTCGCGGCTCTGCTGACCTCGACGAATACCAACACCCTGCCGGTGATGATCGCCAGCCAGACGGGCAGCCAGGGCATCAACTGGTGGTCCATGGCTGCTTTGTCTACTGCCGGCATTCTTCCTCTCATCTTCGTGGGCGTCCTGCTGGAAAAGCATATCATCGCAGGAATGACCGCCGGGGCTGTCAAGTAGATCCTGCGGGAGATTGCCATGCGGAAAATGCCCACGGTCAAGGATGTCGCCCAGCAGGCGGGAGTGTCTGTGGGAACGGTTTCGCGCGTGCTGGCAGGGGAAGCCGCGGTCAAACCCTTGCTGCGCGAGAAGGTGGATGCGGCGATCTCCATACTTGGGTACCGGCCCAATCGCACCGCGCGTGCCTTGCGCACCAACAAGACCGATGTCATTGGCTTGATCATTCCCGATATCACCAATCCGTTCTTCGCGCAGTTGGCCGCAAGCGTGGAAAGCGCGGCCGCCGCGCGGAAGCACTCCGTCATGCTGGCAAGTTCGCATGAGGATCAGGAGGCCGAACGTCATCATGTTTCGGCGTTTCTGGACCGCTCGGTGCGCGGCATCATCGTCACGGCATCCAGCGTCACCCAGGAGCCATATCCGGATTTACCGGTTCCGGTGATTTCACTTGACCGCCGCTGCGGTGATTTTCCTCTGGTGTCGACCAACCACTTTCAGGCGGCGGCGCTTGCCGCAGATTATCTTTATCAGCTCGGTCATCGCCGCATTGCCTATATCGCCGGTCCGCCGGACACAGAGGCGGGCCGGGCACGGCGTGAAGGCTTTATCCAAAGGCTCCAAGACCTTGGGGACGCGGGGGAACCGGTAGATCTCACCGTGGTGCAGGGCAAGTTCGACTATGAATCCGGGGAACGGTTCGGCCGCGAACTTCTGGCGGTGCCGCTTGCCAGGCGCCCGACGGCGATTGCCGGGGCGAGCGATCAGCAGGCGGTTGGCGCCCTGCGCGCGGCGCGGGATCTGAGAATTGATGTGCCTGACGAATTATCGATTATTGGCTTTGATGACATCACGCTCGCAAATCTTGTCGTTCCGCGACTGACAACCGTCCGTCAGCCGAGTAAGCAGCTGGCAGTGCGCGCGGTCGAACGGCTTTTTGACGAGCCGTTCGTAGCGGGAGACGAAATGATCGACGGGTCTCTGATTGTGCGCGGATCCACGGGTCCGTACGCATCACCGCAGCCGGTCCGGCAAACCAGTAACAGTTAGATCAAACAAGCAGCTGGCCGGGGCCGGCTTTTGACGAGGATAGGAAAAAAGATGCTCAAAGGTATCAGAGCCGAGCTCAACGGGGACATTCTCCAGGCGCTTTGCACAATGGGTCATGGCGATGTTCTGGTCGTGGCGGATATGAACTTTCCCTCAGACTCCATTGCCCGCCAAACGCGGCTTGGGCGGCTTCTGACCATGGAGAATATCCCTGCGCCGCAGGCAATTGACGCGATCCTTTCGGTCTACCCCCTCGATACGCCGTTACAGCCCTCCGTGGGCCGGATGGAAGTGATCGGCGCGCCGGACGAGTTGCCGCCGATCCAGCAGGAGGTGCAAACCATCGTCGACCGGGTGGAAGGGACTGCTTCGCCGATGTATCCCATTGAGCGCATGGCTTTTTACGAGCTGGCCAAGAAAGCTCATTGCGTGATCGCGACTGGAGAGCTGCGGTTTTACGGCTGCTTCCTACTGACTAAGGGCGTCATTCCGGCTGAGGACGTCGTGCGATGAGTGACGGGAACGGGATTGTCATTCTCGGGATTTTTGCTGCCGACACCGCCTATGCCGCCAAACGCATGCCGCATATCGCCGAGACGCTACTCGGGTCGAATTTCACGCTCGGCCCAGGCGGCAAGGGCTCCAATCAAGCGATTGCCGCGGCCAAGGCGGGGGGGAAAGTCTCTTTCATTTCGCGCATCGGTAACGATCCGTTCGGGGATATGGCTCTGTCCGCCTATGCCGAGGCAGGTGTGAAGGCCAATGTGATGAAAATGGATGGCGTATCGACTGGTGCGGCCTTCATTTTCGTCAATGAGGACAATGGTGACAACGCGATTATCGTCGTTCCAGGAGCGGCGGGGCTTATTGGTGTTGAGGACGTCGACGCCAACCGGGCGGAAATCGAGAATGCCGCTATCTTCATGACCCAGCTCGAACAGCCGCTGGAGGCCGCCATGCATGGCCTGTCCATGGCCCGGGCCGCCGGTGTGACGACGATTTTCAACCCGGCTCCCGCCCAGGTCATTCCGGACGAGATCTACGCTTTGTGCGACTATATCGCCCCTAATGAGGTGGAGGCCGCGCAGCTGGTCGGGCATCCGGTCGAGAGCGAGGACCAGGCCCGCGTGGCAGGCGACATCCTGCTGGAGCGCGGGGCAGGGGCGGTCATCATCACGCTCGGCGCGCTCGGTGCGCTCTATCACACGTCCAGCCATAGCGAGCTCGTTCCGGCGTTCTCAGCCGGCAAGGTGATTGACACAACGGGCGCGGGCGATGCCTTCCTTGGCGGCTTCGCGGCGGCCTTGTCTGAAGGCCGCGCGCCCATCGACGCGGTGCGTTTCGGCTGTGCCACTGCTGCGATTGCGGTTACTCGCCCAGGTACCGCGCCAGCGATGCCCGCCCGCGCGGAGATCGACGCGCTTATAAAATCGTCATGACGGCATAATCAGCCCAAGCGGGAGAACCATGGTCGGTCTCGGCAATCAGCACAGCAGCGGCGGCGATAGCAGCCTCTTCATCGGCGTCGATGTTGGCACGGGAAGTGTGCGGGCGGGCCTGTTCAACGCCTCAGGTCAAATGCTCGCGGTTGCCAAACGCGATATTGAACTGTTCCGTGAGGCAGGCGATATCGTCGAGCAGTCCAGCACTGAGATCTGGAGCGTAGTCTGTGCCACCATACGGCAAGCGGTTGCGCGAGGCGGAGCCGACCCGGACGATGTCGCCGGCATCGGCTTCGATGCTACCTGTTCGCTGGTCGTTCTGGGTGAGGGCGGCGCACCGCTGGCCGTGGGGCCGTCGGAGGTGGCGGAGCGGGACGTGATTGTCTGGATGGATCACAGGGCCACCGGCCAGGCCGAGCGGATCAACGCGCTTGGCCACAAGGTGCTCGATTATCTCGGCGGCCAGATTTCGCCGGAGATGGAAACCCCCAAGCTGCTTTGGCTCAAGGAGAACCGCCCCGACACCTTCCGGCAAGCCTGGCAGTTTTTTGATCTGGCGGACTATCTGACCTGGCGGGCGACAGGGGACCTGACCCGCTCGAGCTGTACGGTAACCTGCAAGTGGACTTATCTCGCCCATGAAAAGCGCTGGGACCCGGAGTATTTTCGCGGGATTGGCCTGGGGGAACTCGCCGATGAAGGCTTTGCCCGGATTGGTGTTGCCGTCGCGGAGCCGGGCGAGCCGGTTGGGCAAGGGCTGACAGCTGCTGCTGCACGCGACATGGGCTTGAAACCCGGTGTCGCGGTCTCCATCGGCCTGATCGATGCCCATGCGGGTGGCGTCGGCACGGTCGGAGCGGGGCGGGGCCCTGCAGCCAATATGGCCTATGTCTTCGGTACGTCCTCCTGCACCATGACCTCGACAGCCGAACCGGTTTTCATCCCGGGCGTCTGGGGCCCTTATTACTCCGCCATGGTGCCCGGCCTGTGGCTGAACGAGGGCGGGCAAAGCGCGGCAGGGGCCGCCATCGACCAGCTGCTTTCTTTCCACCCGGCGGCCGATGAGGCGCGGGAGATGGCTGCGGGGCAATCGAAAGCCCTTGCCGTTTTGCTGGCGGATATGGTGCTCGGGAAGGCCGGGCAGGCGTCCGCGGCAGTCGATCTGGCCAGCGGCCTGCATGTGGTGCCTGAGTTCCTTGGCAATCGGGCGCCTCATGCGGATCCTCAGGCCCGCGCAATCATCGCGGGTCTTGGCATGGAACGGGATCTGGACAACCTGCTGGCGCTTTATGTTGCCGGCCTCTGCGGGATTGCTTACGGGCTGAGGCAGATCATCGAAGCGCAGGCACAGGCCGGTGTTCACGTGGAAACTCTGGTCATCAGCGGTGGTGCTGGCCAGCATGAGTTGGTGCGCCAGATCATTGCCGATGCCACGGGCCTCACAGTCGCCGCGCCACGCTGCGCCGAACCGGTTCTGTTGGGCTCGGCGATCCTGGGGGCGGTTGCGGCTGGCCATCACGCTTCGGTGCCGGCGGCCATGGCGCATTTTTCTGAAATCGAGAGAGAATACATTCCGGAAGGTGGCCCGGTGGCAACGCGCCATGCCGAGCGCTATGACGCTTTTGTCAAATTGCAAAGCCTCGGCCGCACTATCCGCTAGCCAGGCTCTGCAACAGATCGCAATTGGTGAAAGGCAAATAGGGTGAGACGAGGCGGGACAGAGGGTCAGGAACAAAAAACCGAAAAGCCAAGGCGTCAGAAAGGCGTAGCCCCGCCAAATATGCGATTGATCCGGCGCGTTGTTCGGACATGGAGGAGGTACGAAAAACTAACGCCTTTCGGAGTGCGGCGTGAACAGTTATGAGTGCGTATCGAACCCGCCCGTCAGATCGATCATATGGCTGTCATGACAAGAGACGAAAAATTGCCGGCAATCCTGCGTCAGATTTCGGTCGGGTCGGTCATGAGCGTCCTGCTTCATGGGCCGCGGTCGCGCACGGACCTCGCCAAGGTCACCGGCCTGTCCAAACAGACCATATCTGAGGTCATTAGGGCGCTTGAGAGCGCCGCCTGGGTGCGCGCGGTGGGAACCCGATCCGGACATCTCGGTCGCTCGGCGGTCCTTTATGAAATCGACAGCCGGGCCGGCGCCGTCCTTGGACTCGATATCGGCGCCAGCCGATTCAAGCTCGTATTGAGCGACGTGCTCGGAGTGAAACTAGCCACACGCGAGCTGCGCACCAATGAGATGCACGCCGACAGGCTCGTTCGAGAGATCGTCGAACAGGCGAATGAACTCGTCGCCGAAAACTCACATGGACGGCAGCTGCGCCATGCGTGCCTTGCCACACCGGGCGTGATCAACTCGGAGAGCGGACGCCTGACGATGGCGCCAAACCTGCCGGCGCTGACCGGCCTCGATCTCCGGGCGGCCATCAGCGAGGGGCTCGGTTGCGATGCGATCGTCGAAAACGACGTCAATGCCGCCATCCTCGGCGAGCGTTGGCAAGGCGTAGCCCGCAACACCGATCATGCCGCCTATATCGCGCTCGGAACCGGCGTCGGGCTCGGTCTGGTGGCAGGCGGGCAACTGATGCGTGGCGCCACCGGTGCTGCCGGCGAAGTGTCTTATTTGCCGATCGGTCAAGACAGCCTGGAGCGTGATTCCATCGAGCGAGGCGCCCTGGAGCGTTCGCTCGGATTGCGGACCGTGCTTGCCGAATTCCAAGACCCAAATGGAACCACGGCCACGATCCGTGCCTTCACCGATGCTCTTGATGCGGGCAATCCGGCTGCCTTCAAGGCGCAGGAAAGGATCGGCGAACTCGGCGCGCTGCTGGCTCTTTCGGTGCAGACCATGTTCGATCCCGAAGTGATCGTCATTGGCGGCGTCCTTGGGCTTGTTCCGTCGGTATTTGCGGCGTTACGACATGAACTGGCGCGACGGACAGCACGCCCGGTCAAACTCGAGCGCAGTTCACTCGGTTTGCAGGCCACCGTGACAGGGGCAACCTATCTGGCCCTGACCGGCATGTTCAATCAGAGCTTCCTGCCGACGCTGAACACGCAGTTGCGCGGCCCGCATTGGCCGCAAGCAATCGATTTGCCTGTGGAAAGCCCGCCGGCCTAAGGCAACTCCGCCGTCACTTGCCGGCGAGACGCGTCAGCCAGACATGCGCCGGCATTGCGGACCAGCCCTGGAGCAACGAGCCGCGCCCCCAGGGCGGTGCGAAATACTCGACGGCGCCGGCCCAGCCGTTTTCGAGACAGGTGCGCCACCAGCGGGTGAGAGCATAGGTCGGGTCGCCGGCATCGTGATCAACCAGCTGCTCGGCATAAAGGCCGGTCAGATAGGGCCAGTCCGAACCGTTGTGATAGCGATAGGCGA
>JBNKOQ010000107.1:0-9454 GCA_050294735.1 Roseibium sp.
GATAGCCAGTGTGACAAGATGCTGTTTGCTCCGGAATGGCGGGAGGCAGCAATTGAGAGTGCTCCGTTCTCAGGCCGTAGACTGGTCATCGGGTGCGGTGTCCGCGTTGAGCCGGAAACCGGAATGGACAGTCATTGTCTTGCTCCTGCTGGCAAATCTCAGACAGAGCAATATGCCGATGCGGCCTCTCAGCTGCTCTCCTTGCTGCAACGTGAGATCACGATAGCAAGTCGCGATGACATTTTGATCCAGCTTGTGGTGCCTTCCGAAAGCGAGGGTAATCTGTTCTGCGGGCTTGGCGCGATGCTTCAAAGTGCTGCGGCGGAGGAGCCGCGTATTCGTGTCCAGCTGGTTGGGTTGCCGCCGGCGGCGCGGCCTGAGCAGATCTCCGAATGGCTTGGCGCGATAAGCGGGGCCGCCGGTCATCGGCACATCCGCGTTGCAGACGGCGGCTATCAGGTTCGTATCTGGCGTGAACTCAGCGACCCGCCGCAACCTCCAGCCTGGCGGGATGGCGGTGTCTACCTGATTACTGGCGGCATGGGCGGAATTGGCCGGCTGGTGGCGCGGGATATCGCCGATAGGTCAAGGGGCGCTGTCCTTGTCCTGACCGGTACAAAACCCATGAACGATGAGCGGGCCTCTTTCCTCGCCTCCTTGCGGGATCTTGGCGCCGTTGCAGCCTACCGCCAGGTGGATGTTGCCGATGCGGGTGCTGTCAGGCAGCTTGTCGAGCATATTCTTGAAGTTCACGGCCGCCTGACCGGCGTGCTTCATTGCGCGGGCGTATTGCGGGACGGATTTATTGGCAGCCTGACGCAGCAGGACCTTCGCGATGTTCTGGCGCCGAAAGTTGGCGGGGCGCTTGCGCTTCGTGATGCATGCCGGGCCATCGATCTGGAGACGTTCATCCTGTTCTCGTCTCTCGCAGGGCCTTTCGGCAATGCAGGGCAGGCAGCCTATGCGGCGGCTAACGGATGCCTCGACGCCATTGCCCGGAACTCCAATGGGTCTATCAAGTCCATCAACTGGCCGCTCTGGCAGGACGGCGGAATGAAGGTCGATCCTGCGACCGAAGAGGCTCTTTTCCGCCAAATGGGTCAAAGGCCTTTGCAAAGCTCCGCCGGTCTTGAAGCCCTGCGCTTCTGCCTCCAGTGCAATGCCTCGCAGATTGCGGTCGTTGCGGGAGATGAGAGCCGGATCAGGTCCTTCTTTTTATCCAGCTTTTCATCCGCTGCCCCTGACAGCCCGCCCAGGGAAGCCATAGCTGCCTTTCGGGCGGACGCTGGCGGCGAGTTGCCCCAGAGGACGTCACTCGCGCTCAGATCGCTTTTTGCCCGTGTCAGCGGATTGGATCCGGCGGGAATAGACCCCGGCGTGCCCCTCGAAGATTACGGCATTGACTCCCTGATGATCACCAGGCTCAACAACGAGCTTGGGGACGTGTTTACCGACCTGCCAAAGACATTGTTTTTCCGCCACCGGACGCTGAAAGCGGTCAGCGCTTTTCTGGTTGAAACACAGCCTGCCGCCTGCTCCGCATGGACGGGCTATGATGGCGTGGTGGAGGGGCATCCGGTGGTGCTCCACACCGCTCTCCGGGAGGACGCGCAGGCAAAAAAAGTGCGTTCAGCGCCAGAGCCAGGGACCGGGGCGGCCGAGCCGATTGCAATCATCGGCATGAGCGGCTCCTATCCGGATGCTCCGGATCTGCCCGCCTTCTGGGACAATCTGCGTCAGGGACATGACGCGGTGCGCGAAGTTCCTGATGACCGCTGGCCGCTGGAGGGCTTTTTCGAAGCGGATCCGGATCTGGCAGCATCAAGCGGGAAAAGTTACTCGAAGTGGGGCGGTTTTCTCGATGGCTTCGCTGAGTTCGATCCGCTGTTCTTCAAGATTTCCCCCCGTGATGCGGCGGCCATGGATCCACAGGAGCGGCTGTTCCTGACCAGCGCATGGCAGGCGGTCGAGGATGCAGGGTACACGCGGGACCGGCTGAAGAACCTTGCCGGGTGTGCCCATGGCGGTGCGCGGGTTGGGGTTTTTGCCGGAGTTACCAAGACTGGTTATGCGCTTTACGGGCCATTCCGGTCGGAGAGTGGCTCCATGGTGCAACCCTCCACGTCCTTTGCCGGTCTGGCAAACCGTGTCTCGCATATCCTTGACCTGTCCGGACCGAGCCAGCCAGTCGACACCATGTGTTCGTCGTCGCTGACGGCGATCCATGAGGCCTGTCAGCATCTTCGGGCAGGAAGCTGCGCGATGGCTATCGCGGGCGGTGTCAATCTGTATCTGCATCCCTCGAATTATGTGGAACTGAGTTCGGCGCGCATGCTCAGCCCCACAGGGCGCTGCCACAGTTTCGGCGATGGTGCCGATGGTTTCGTTCCAGGTGAGGGCGTTGGCTGCCTCGTTTTGAAACCCTTGTCGCTGGCTCTGGCCGATGGTGATCGGATTCATGCCCTTATCCGGGGAAGTGCCGTGAACCACGGGGGGCGGACGTCCGGTTATACGGTGCCCAATCCCGAAGCCCAGCGTGATGTCATCCGCGAGGCTTTGGAAGTTGCCGGAATAGGCGCTCAAGACGTCGGCTACGTCGAAGCCCATGGCACGGGCACGAACCTTGGTGACCCGATTGAGATAGATGGGCTGACGCAGGCCTTCGAGGCCGATACGACAGCGCGCGCGTTCTGCCGTCTGGGTTCGGTGAAATCCGGCATCGGTCATTTGGAAGCCGCAGCCGGGATTGCAGGGGTGACCAAAGCCGTTTTGCAGATGAGGCACAAGACGCTGGTTCCGAGCCTTCATGCGGACCGTTTGAACCCAGGTCTCGATCTGAAAAAGTCTCCCTTCGTACTTCAGCGCGAAAACGAACCCTGGCCTGGTGGCAAACCAAGGATCGCCGGGATTTCGTCATTTGGTGCTGGCGGCGCCAATGCGCATGTGGTCGTGGAAGAGTGGAACGAGCCGGGTACGGGAACGGGTCGTGGCGGGCCCGACGGTGGTCCGCAGGCTGTGATCCTGTCGGCACGGGACGCCGAAAGGCTGAAGGATTATGCAGGCCGTTTGGTTGTCTGGCTGCGGAAGAGTAGCGTTGACGCTGGAGTTGGCACTGCAGCGGACGACGCAGAGGTCTCTGTGGCCATCCTCGGGCGGTTGGCGCAGCTGCTTTCCGTCGAGGCGAAGGATCTCGAACCCGATGAACCACTCGATACCCTAGGGCTGGAGGCCGCGCATCTCCACGCGCTGACGCAGTGGATCCGGATACGATATCGCTGCAGCCTCGGCACGTCTGACATCGCTGTAGCGGGATCGATCCGAGGGCTCGCGAAGACCTTGTGCCGTCTCGAGGCATCCACTCCCATGCCGGGTGGTCCGGATATCGCTGATGTCGCCTATACGCTTCAGGTGGGCCGTGAGGCTATGGCTTGCAGGCTGGCTGTTGTCGCGCACGATATAAGCGGGCTGATCAAGTCATTGGAGGGCTGGCTGTCTGGTGAGAATGCCAATGGCTCCGTGCTTGTCGGGTCGTCTCATGAAAAACGCAGCGCGCTCGCCTCGCTTGGAGAAGATAATATCGTTCACGAGGTAATCGAACGCGCCTGGAATCTAGGCAAGGTCGAAACTGTTGTCAGGCTGTGGCTGGAAGGTGTCGATGTTGACTGGAGTGGGCTGAGCAGGCCCTCTCGCGCCCGGATTGTCTCGCTGCCGACCTATCCGTTCGAACGGTCCAGATACTGGATCCCGGCGGGTCACGCTGGACTGGGCCGAAGCGTGAAGCAACGGCGAAGTGGAGAACATCCGGGCGGCCTGACAGCAGATGATGCCCTGCTGAAGGCCGTTACGTCCAAGGCCGGAGATCCTGCCTTGCTTGACGAAATGGCTGGGGTGGATGCGGCTGTCGCAACCGTCCTGCGGGCGGTGCTGGCAGAGATACCGGAAGCCGAGGTCATCTCGACCTATTGGGCCTGGATCGAAGCCGCGAAGGCACTGCTGGCGCGGTCCGATGGGTCTGCTCCAGTGACGCGTGAAGAAGCGTGGGCCTTTTGGGAAAGGCAGAAAGGGCTCGGGCGGGCCGCCGCGCAAATGAAGCTGGCAGAGACCGCTTTGCGCGCTCTGCCAGACATTTTGATGGGCCATCGCAAAGCGACGGATGTTCTGTTCCCGGAAGGCCGCCAGGTGCTGGTCGAAGCGGTTTACAAGGAAAACCCGGTTGCCGAGCGGTTCAGCCGGACCGTTGCAGAGGCGGCGGCCGTCATAGCCGGGCAGGGGGGACGCTTAGGGCAACAATGCTCCATACTGGAAATTGGCGCTGGAACCGGCGGAACCAGTGAACCGGTTTTCGAGGCGCTTGGCCCTCATCGGGAACGGATCGCCGAATACGCCTATACGGACGTCTCGAGAGCGTTCCTCATTCATGCCGAACGCAGATACAAGAGCAACGGATTGGGCCTCAAGACGGCCCTCTTTGATCTGGAGAAGCCTTTTGCCGAACAAACAATCGCGCCAGACCGCTACGATCTGGCGATTGCGGCCAATGTTCTCCATGCGACTACGGATATCGTCCAGACCCTGAGGCAGGTTTGTTTGGCGCTCGCGCCGGGCGGCACTCTTTTGATCAATGAAACCAGCAAGGCTACATTCTTCACCCACGTAACCTTTGGTCTGCTGGACGGATGGTGGCGCTTTTCCGATCCGCACCGCCGCATTCCCGGAACGCCGTCTCTGACGCCTGAGGCCTGGCGGAGCGCTCTTGAGGAAGCCGGTTTTTCATGGATCACCGGATCGTCGCCCGAAGAATGTGCCCTCGGTCAGCAGATCATTGTCGCCCGCAAGACCGGACACGTGCCGAGCAATGCGGTTTCAAGGCAGGAAACCCTGCCAAGGGCTGAGGCTTGCGTCGCGGCCCAGACGACGGTCGTCTCTTCTCCTGAAACGGTCGAAGGGCAAGTGCATGGCGCGCTTCGCGACGGCCTGCTTTCGGCGCTCGCGGAAACCCTCAACGTTAACCCCGCCAGGATCGACGTCGAGGGAAGCTTTGCCGACTATGGACTGGATTCGATCCTTGGCGCGGAGTTTGTCCATCGCCTGCGCGGAGCCTTCAACATCAAGATCGACCAGACAGCGCTG
The DNA here is from genome assembly GCA_050294735.1 of Roseibium sp. Lineage (GTDB taxonomy): Bacteria > Pseudomonadota > Alphaproteobacteria > Rhizobiales > Stappiaceae > Roseibium. The sequence goes on from JBNKOQ010000107.1 coordinate 5,131, forward strand.
TTCGATTTCACCAACGTCGCGCTGCTGGAGCAGCATCTGACACGCGAATATCCAGAGCTCACCCTCCGGGCATCCGCTCCTGCTGCTGTTCCGGCGGCGGTGGCCAGCCCTGTGGTGAGCTCCCCGGATGTGGCCGAACAACCAAGTGCGCGTTCCTCTGGCCGCGAACAGGAAGCTGTTGCAATCGTCGGAGCAAGCGGCCGGTTTGCCAAGTCCCCGTCCATCGACGCGCTCTGGTCGCATCTGGAGGCGGGCAGGGATCTTGTGGAGCCGGTATCCCGGTTCGACCTGGAGCCGTTCTACAAGGATGCCGAGCCCGGTAGCTATGGCCGTCATGGCAGTTTCCTGGACGGTGCCGATCAATTCGATCCGGTGTTTTTCGGGATATCCGGCATTGAGGCGACCTACATGGATCCGCAGCAGCGCCTCTTTCTCGAAGAGGCCTGGAAGACGCTGGAAAATGCCGGGCATGCGGGAGAGGATATCATTGGAAGCCGGTGCGGTGTTTTTGCCGGATGCGCTCATGGGGACTACCAGGAGCTTTTCACCGAGCAGCCCCCCGGACAGGCCTTCTGGGGCAATACGACATCCCTTGTTCCGTCCCGCATTTCCTATTGGCTCGATCTGAAGGGGCCGGCGGTCGCGGTCGACACGGCGTGCTCCAGCTCACTCGTAGCGCTTCATCTTGCCTGCCAGAGCATCCGCAATGGTGATTGCGACATGGCGCTTGCGGGCGGGGTTTTCGTTCAGAGTTCTCCGCGGTTCTTCCGCTATGCCAACGCGGCCAGGATGCTGTCGCCATCCGGCCGGTGTGCAGCCTTCGGGGCCGGTGCGGATGGCATTGTTCCGGGCGAGGCCGTCGGAGCGGTCCTGCTCAGGCCGTTGTCGGACGCTGTTGCGGACGGTGATCAGATACTTGGCGTTATTGTTGCCTCCGGCACAAATCAGGACGGAACCACGAATGGAATTACCGCGCCGAGCGCCGTCTCCCAGGAAAGGCTGATCCGTCAGGTCTACGACGACTATGGCATCGATCCGGCGACAATCGGACTTGTCGAGGCGCATGGAACCGGGACGGTGCTTGGAGATCCCATCGAGCATGCCGCTTTGCTGCGTGCCTATTCAGGATTGTCAGGAAGCGATCATCAGGTCTTCCTGGGATCGGTGAAGTCGAATATCGGCCACGCAACCACCGCTGCGGGCATTGCGGGACTGGCCAAGGTTTTGTGGAGCCTGCGCCACGAGCGCATTCCGCCGACGCTGCATTTTAATGGCGGCAATCCGGCAATCGACTTCGAGGCAAGTCCCTTCAAGGTCAATTCCGAAACAGTGCTATGGCCCAAACGGGACGGAATCAGGCGCCGGGCGGCCATCAGCTCTTTCGGGTTCAGCGGAACCAACGCGCATGTTGTTGTCGAGGACGGGCCTGAAGTCCGCTCCGAGCCTGAACCGGCGGTGAGCCATCTCTTCGTGCTCTCGGCCCGGACTTCACAGCAATTGAAAACGCAGGCCGAGCGCCTGGCAGAGTGTCTTCCGGGGCTGTCTGAAGACGTGCTGCCGGAGGATGTCTCATTCACTCTCATTGCCGGCCGCCGGCACATGAAGCATCGTCTGGCTCTGGTTGCTGGCGATCTGGCAGAGCTTGCGGATCGCCTGAGAGCATGGATTGCAGGTGATCGTGAAACTGATGTGCATGTTGGCGAGGCCGCCGAAAAGACGGGTGATGCCGATTCACGCTCCCGGGCCAGTTCTGTGAACACGGCAGTTGGTGAGACTGCGCAGGCAAGAGAAGCCTATCTTGACAAGCTGGCATGTGAATTTGTCATCGGCGGCAGTTTGCAGCCGCGGGATCTTTTCTCCCGTCCGCGCCGCAGGGTTCCACTGCCGTCCTATCCCTTCGCCGGGAAGAGCTATTGGGTCGGGAGCGAAGCGGTTCCTGCTGCAGTCGCGCCGGAAGAAGGCCCCGAAGCCAGCCCAAGCGAACGCCTGGAGCGAGCCTACGACAAGGCCCGGGCAGCGGCTCCAGCCTCGACAGATGGACAGATGCGCGCAAACGGGAAGGTGAAACTTGCCCGGCCCACGGCAGTTGCGGCGGCCGCTTCGACGGGCGAGCGGATGGTTTCTGGCAAGGTCCGCCTGACCCCGGTTGAGACGGTTTCGCCCGGCCCCACGGGCAGCGTGGCGCGCGGCAGCGATCATGAAGGTGTCCGGCAGCTTGAGATAGCCGGTGCATGGGACAGTGCGCTTGCAACCGACCTTGCCCGTGAGCTCGAGGCGGCAAGTGAAGATCAGGTTATCCGGGCGGTTCTTCTGCTCTGCGATGAGGGTTGGACCTCATCACATGACCTGGCTGGTGGACCTGACCCGGACCTTCTTCTCACATGCGCCGTTCCGGTTATCGCCGCAGTCCATTCGGAGGTCTCCGGCCAAGCAGGCTTGGCTGTTCTTGCGGCTGACTTCCTTGTTCTCGGCGAAGGTACGGCTTTGACGGATATTCCGGCACCGGAAACGGTGCTGATGTCATCTGTTCTCGGGTGGCGCTGGCAAGATGGAGAAGGGTTGAAACCCGATGACGGGATTATCGTCGCTCTAGCCGGCAAGGAAGTGGAACAGGCGCGCAGTCTGGCCTCTGATATCGCGCATGCCCCACGGGAAGCGCTGGTTCTTTTGAAAAAGCATATGAGGCGGGATCTGCCGCAGTTGCTGCCGGAAATGCCGGCCGATGGTGGGTTGTTCGAGCTGCCGTGCGGGGCTCCGGAGAGCGGGGCTGTCTCATTCCGGAAAGTTCCCCTTCGAACCGGTGTCATGGAAGTCGACCTGTTCGACGACGGTGTGGTGCTGCTGAAAATGCTGGAACGCTCTGGCCGGAACATGTTCACACCTGCCTTTATGGACGGTCTGGAGGAAGCTTTCGCGGCGATCGCCGGCCTGCCGGAAGCCAAGGTGGTGGTTCTGACCGGCCATGACGGCTATTTCGCCTGCGGCGGAACCGCGGACGGCTTGGCGGATTTGCAGGCTGGCGGCGGCCGCTTTACCGACCGGAAAATCTACAGTTTGCCACTGGAGTGCGATCTGCCCGTCATCGCGGCAATGCAGGGGCATGCGATCGGGGCAGGCTGGTCGCTGGGAATGTACTGCGACCTGGCGATCTTTGCCGAAGAAGGCCTCTATCACAGCAACTATCTCTGGTACGGATTTACGCCGGGCGCGGGAGCGACATTGATTTTCCCGGCGCGCCTCGGAGATGACCTTGGACGGGAGATCTTGTTTTCAGCACGGGAATACCGGGGCAGGGACCTGGCCGGACGGACGGCGCGGGTCAATGCGATCCCGGCTTCCGAAGTCGTTGCAACGGCGCTGGCCGGCGCGCATCTTCTGGCGCGTCAAACGCGTGAGCATCTCCGCGCTGCCAAGGCCGGGCTGGCCGAGCCGCTCAGGCTGTCGATCGATGAGGTCCTCGAGCGGGAATTCGCCATGCACGAGAAGACCCTGATCGGCAACACGGGCGTTCTTGACCGGATCGCCATGAAATTCGATGGCACCAGCCAGCTTCCGGTGGAAGGTGACCCAAAGGGAGCAGAACCGATCGGAACTGCAACATTGCGCCGGGATCTCATCAAGTCCCTTGCCGAGGATTTGATGATTGATGCCGAGGAGATTTCCGAGGGCGACAGCTTTCTCGACCTTGGTCTCGATTCCATCCTGGCGGTCACATGGATCCGCAAGCTGAACGGCCAGTTTGCCATCGAACTGCCGGCAACGGCTGTTTACGCTCATCCCTCTGTTGGTGCCCTGATTGACCATGTGGCGGCGCTCGTCGGCGCAAAACCCGGCATGAGATCTGATGCGGAACCGGACGTGAAAGCCCCCCAGGCGGATACGCAGCCTTCCGGCACTCCCACCAGCGCAGCCGATACGTCTGAAAGCAGGGGAATGACCCCGGATGGGCTTTCGGCCCTACGGGCGGATATAGTGGCTTCGCTTGCCGAAGACCTGATGATCGATCCCTCGGAGATTCACGACAGCACCGGCTTTCTGGACCTTGGCCTCGATTCCATTCTGGCGGTGACGTGGATCCGCAAGCTGAACAAGGATTACGGTATCGAGCTTCCGGCAACGGGGGTCTATGCCCACCCCACCGTCGGCGCCCTTGTGACGCATATCTCTGGGCTCGTGCGGGAGGAGGAAAAGCCTGACGTTTCTGTATCCGCCACGAAAACAGCTTTCCCCTCAGCTGAACCTGAGCAAATAGCCGCGAATGCTCCCGTGCTGTCCGCCGCGTCTGGTCAGACCAACCCGGTCGCGGCAGGGCCGAGGGGCACAG
>JBNKOQ010000108.1:0-9424 GCA_050294735.1 Roseibium sp.
GATGTCTTCCATTTTGCGTTCATGAAAACTGACCGTGAAAGTCCGCTCCATCAGCGGGCCCTCGAAGTCATCAATGGTCATTTCATAAAGACCCGGCGCCAGAGCTTCGATGGTTTTCAGCGTCGAGGCCACTTCCGTGTGTTCCTTGCGGGCGATCTTGGAGGACACGAAGATGCCGAGATGGCCGACCTGCTCGTGAACCATATAGATGATGCGCTGGCCGCGGATGGCTATTTCCCGCTCGTCCGTATAGGCGTCGATGATCCAGTTCAGAGCCTGCTGGGGCGGGGTGATGTTGTCGCCGTGGCTGGCGAAAACGATAATTGGCGCCCGTATGCTTTTGAGGTCCACATGCCGGCCCGGTTCCAGGTCGGCTTCGTTCTTTGAAAGCCGGTTGCCGACGAACAGCTGTTCGACGATCCAGCGCATTTCTGCTTCGTTGAGCAGGAAGTAGCCGCCCCACCAGCGTTCGAAGTCGAGGAAGCGCCGGGGCTCTGTGTCCACTTTGGCGTAAAGGTCGTAATATTTGCCGAAATAGTTGCGCGCCGGGTTCAGCGCCTCGAAATTCTGGACAATGTCAGCGCCATCGAAGACGCCATGGCCGAGATCGGCGCTGAACATGGTGTTCCAGGTGCCGCCCAGAACGCCGCCGTTGTAGCGCATGGGGTTTTCACCGACACGTCCGGACCAGGTTTCCACCGGGGACCCATTGAGGAGCAGGGGGCCGGTAAAATCGGGATTTGTGGCCGCCAGCAGCAAGGCCGCCCAGCCGCCCTGACAATTTCCGGCCACCACCGGGTTGGCCGAATCCGGATGCAGTTCCATCACCTTTCGCACGAAGGCGGCTTCCGCGCGTGTGATATCGGCCAGCGTCTGGCCTTTCTCGGGCATGCGCCGGAAGCTGACGAAATAAACCGGGTGGCCATCGCGCATGGCAACGCCAACCTGGCTGTCCGGCTTGAAGCCGCCGATGCCGGCGCCATGTCCGGCGCGCGGGTCGATGATGATATAGGGCCGCTTCCAGTCCTTCACTTCGACGCCCTCCGGCGGCAGGATCTTCAGCAGCATGTAATTGCAAGGATGGGGCAGATCCTTGCCGTCTATCACCACCTCGTAATCATAGGCGAGAACGGGTGGGCAGCCTGCTTCTTCGTGCTCAATGAAGTTGTCGCCGCGCTGGCGCAGGGTGTCCAGTGTCAGAACCGTGCGCTGGGCGGTATCCGTCAGATAGGCACGGTAAGCATCCAGAAGCTCGCCGGTCCCGGCATCCTCGCTGATCGATTTCGTCGTTTGTGCCATGTCCTCCAGGCTTTTTTTCGTCCGGGCCTGGTGCGTGACGGAAATATTCTCCAGATGCTTCGACAGGCCCCGGCACATCAGGGCGCTCATGGCCGAGATCTCCGTGAACTGGGCCTCAAAGGCTGTCATCCGCTGGCTTGGTGACCAGGCCGTGGCATCGGACAGTTCTTCGAGAAGACTGTTTTGGCTGGCTTTCAAAGCGTCGAAAATATCTTTCATGGTCGAATGTCCTTTACCCGATGATGCTGTAGCCACCGTCAATGGGGTGAATGCCGCCGGTGACGTTCCGGGCTTCCCGGCTGGCGAGGAACGCGGCGTAAGCACCGACGTCCTCGATTGTGGCCAGGTGGTGAGTGGGTGCGCGCTCCGCCGCGTCGTTCAGCAAGCTGTCGAAGGCGTCGATACCTGAGGCCGCCCGGGTTTTCAGCGGTCCGGGCGACAGGGCGTGAATGGAGATACCCTTTGGGCCGAGTTCCGCTGCGGCATAGCGGGTTGCCGATTCCAGAGCCGCTTTCACCGGGCCCATGATGTTGTAGTGCTCGACCACACGCTGCGCGCCCATGAAGGAAACGGTCATGCAGGTGCCGCCCTCGGGCATCAGCGGTTCGGTCCGGCGGATCAGGCGCAGGAACGAATGAACCGAAATGTCCATGGCAAGCGCGAAACCTTCCGCTGAACTGTCGATCACCCGTCCATGGAGGTCGTCCTTCAAGGAAAAGGCTATGGAATGAACCAGCGTGTCCAGACGGCCCCATTTCCGGGTGATCTCGGCGAAAAGGGCATCGGCTTGCGCTGCATCGCACACGTCAAGCGGGGCGGTAATCGTTGCCCCAAGCTCTTCCGCCAGCGGGCGCACATGCGGTTCCGCCTTGGCATTCAGGTAGGTGATCGCGAGGTCCGCCCCTTGAGCCCTCAAGGCCTTGGCACATCCCCAGGCGATGGACTGGTCGTTGGCAACGCCTACAACAAGCGCCTTCTGGCCTGTCAGATCGAACATCGGCGGCTCCCGTATTCCTCCGGCCACGCCAGAGGTCTTTCTGAGGATTATATTGCGCTGCAATATGGTTTTTATGAAGGCAGAATATTTTTGGTGGAATCCGGAAGGCTGAGGAAGGGAAGGTGCGTATTGCGCCAGCGCCCAGTTCAGCACCAGCCCGCAGTCGGCCACAGCCGTAGTCCGGCCCGAGTTGACAGCCGCAAGTGTTGCCGTTTCCATGGCGGTCGGGAAACTGGCTTGTTCACCAAGCCTGGGAGGAACATTTTTGACCCTGCGTTTTTATTCGGACAGGCAACGCCCTGTGCATATGGGGCCTTACCCTTTGGAGCGGTTGACGCGGGTGTCCGGAATGCCGGACCTTTCCGCCGTTTCCCCGATGGCGGAACTCAGTTTTCATCGCCCGGACCATCCTGAGAGCATCGTCAATGCGATGGCTGACCATCAGGCAATGATGGACGCCATTTGCGATGGCAAAGTGAACCCGGCTGTGGCCGAAATCCCGTCGGATCCCACTGAGCGCGCCAATCACCTGAAGGCTTTCGGTTATTTCAGCGATGCCTCGATGATTGGGATTGGCCCTGTGCCCGGGCAGGCTCTTTTGAGCACGCCGAGACGCAATCCGGATATTGACCGCCTGTCCGACGCCCTGAAGACCCGCCAAACCAAAACGCTTGCCTCGGGCATCGATGTCATCATGGCGGATCTGAAGGAAAGCATGGAGGCGCCGCCAAGCGGTATCGCCGGTCACAGCAGCGCGATTGTCTTCGTCTATGAGCATATGCGCGATCCAAGTCCGGAAGAGCCGGGCGCGGACTGGATTCTGGACGCACAGGACCATCGTGCCTGTCTCCGCGCTTCGGAAACAGCAGTGGTGATCGCCAATTATATCCGCTTGCTCGGCTTCAACGCCAAGGCGCACACGCAGACCTCCAGCGACGTGGATCTGGGAAAGCTGGCACTGGCATGCGGCCTGGTGACCTGCGAGCAGGGGCGTCTCGTCGCGCCGTGGCTTGGCACCCGCTACGGCCTCTCTGTGGTCACAACCGATATGGCACTGAGCCATGACGCGCCGCTGGCACCGATGGCCGCACAATCCTGGTTCAAGACACGTGGACCGGCCTGGTGGCTGGGCAAGGGCTTTGCCAAAAACGCATTCAACCGGGATCCCTATGCCCGCCGAGACTATGTTGACGGGGCGCATCCGTTCGAGCGGCTGAAGCGGGTCGACACTCCGACCACCTATATCGATGAAGCGCATGTAGCCCGTGTTCCCAAGCGTACGGATATGTTCGCCCGGGCGCAGTTTGGAGACATGGGCAAGGCGGTTCAGGACGGAGCGAAAGGCGGCCATTACGCCCGGAAATCCGCACCGAGTTTTGCCCAGCGGCGGGCTCTTGGCGCCTTTGTCCTGTTGCAGGATGGGGAAAGCGCTGACGGCCCCCGTCCGGCGAATGCGGCACGAAACGCGGCGAACCTGAAGGCGGCCAGCTATTTTCTCGGAGCCGATGCCGTTGGCCTGTCCCGTTGTCCGGATTGGGCCTGGTACAGCCATGACGCTACCGGGGAACCCATCGTTCCGCCGCATGACCAGGCCGTCAGCATGATCATCGATCAGGGCTATGAGACCATGGAGGGCGCCAGTGGCGACGACTGGATCTCCGTGGCCCAGTCGATGCGGGCTTATTTGCGCTTTTCCCTGCTGGGCGGGGTGATCGCGCGGCAGATCCGGAACCTGGGGTACAAAGCCAAGGCGCATTCCGTGATGGACGGCGAAGTCTTGCAGCCGCCGCTTCTTCTGCTCAGCGGTCTTGGTGAGGTGTCGCGCATCGGCGAGGTCATTCTGAACCCCTATCTCGGTCCGCGTCTGAAATCCGGTGCCGTGACCACCGACATGCCGATGGACCATGACAAACCCATCGATTTCGGCCTGCAGACCTTCTGTGAAGCCTGCAATAAATGCGCGCGCGAGTGCCCCTCCGGCGCGATCACCGCAGGCCCGAAGCGCATGTTCAACGGCTATGAGATCTGGAAATCGGACAGCCAGAAATGTGCCACCTACCGGATCACCACACCGGGCGGCGCCATGTGCGGGCGCTGCATGAAGACATGCCCGTGGAACCTGGAAGGGCTTTTCGCGGAAGCTCCGTTCCGCTGGGCGGCCTCCCGCATTCCGGCGGCAGCTCCCTTGCTGGCAAGGCTCGATGATGCGGTTGGCAACGGCGGGCTGAATGATACAAAGAAATGGTGGTGGGACATTGAGCTCGAGGAGGATGGTGCTTACCGGCCGACGAAACACCCGGTAAACCGGCGGAATTTGCAGCGCGATCTTGACCTCAAATACGAGGACCAGACCCTGGCGGTTTATCCCGCGCCGCTAGCGCCTCATCCCTGGCCTTACCCGTTTCCAATGGACCGGGAAGCCGGAATTGCCGCCTATGAGGCGATGATCTCAGCCGACGAATATCAGCAGCGTCTGGCGGCTGGGGACACATCGATGGTGCATCGCTATCAGGTTGCCGGGGATGCACCGGTCATCCGCGTGGCGCTGACCAAGACCGATAAAATGACGCGGGATGTCACAAAATACGAGTTCTCATCCCTCGATGGGAAGGACTTGCCGGAATGGACCGCCGGCGCTCACCTCGACATCGTCGTGGCACCGGAGTTTCTGCGCCAGTACTCCATGTCCGGCGACCCGGCTGACCGGAGCCGCTACCAGATCGGCGTGCTGCGTGAAGATAAAGGCCGGGGCGGGTCGAAACTGATGCACCGGATCTTCAATGAAGGGCGCAAGGTTTTCATCTCAAAGCCGATCAATCACTTCGAGCTGGATGAAACGGCGGCGAAAACGTTCCTGATGGGCGGCGGGATTGGCATCACGCCGATGATTGCCTTTGCCCACCGGCTTCACGCGCTGGGCGCCGAGTTCGAATTGCATTACAGCGCCAGCCGCAAGGACAGGGCGGCTTATCTCGAAGACCTAGCCGCTGCTCCCTGGGCTGACAACGTTCATTTGCATTTTTCGGATCAGGGAACGCGCGCTGACCTTGATGAGATCTTAGGTGGATACCGGCCCGGCTGGCATGTCTACACCTGCGGCCCCGACCGCTTCATGGATGGGGTTATTCAGGCTGCGGAGCGGCAGGGCTTTCCCGAAGAAGCGCGGCACCTGGAGTATTTCTCGGTTCCGGAGCAGCCGGATTACGAAAATTTCGAGTTCACCTTGAAGCTCGCCCGGTCAGGCCGGGAGCTTCAGGTGCCTGCCGACCGGTCGGCGACGGATGTGCTTCTGGAAAACGGCATTGCCGTCGACGTGAAGTGCTCGGACGGTATTTGCGGCGTGTGCAAATGCGGCCTTGTCTCCGGGGAGGTGGAACACCGCGATTTCGTGCTGTCCAACAGGCAGCGGGAAACCGCTGTCATCCTGTGCCAGTCCCGCGCTGCCAAGGAAGGCGGGGTGATCGAAGTCGATCTATAGGCTTTCGACCGCGCGACACGTGACAAACGGGCGGATAGCGGCGGGCTAAATGCTGCCCTCGAGGCTCTACTGCGCGAATATCCAGTTCAGCACCAGACGCCAGTCGGTCATGCGGATGGGTGTGCCGTGGGTGCCGGTGTCGAAGAGGGTGAACTTCGCCGGATAGTTCGGGGCGGAGCGTTTGATCTGCTTGAAGAACTTTGCCTGGGTTTCCCAGTTGTAGACGGTGTCGGCACTGCCGTAACCCATATAGAGCGGCACCTGTCTGGACAAAGGGGCGGATTGCAGGAAAGCCGGGTCACGGGGCGAGCCGAACAGCATGATGCCATCGAGCATGGCCGCGGATCTGCCGTTCTTCAAAAGGTTCCAGCAGATGATGCCCCCCATGGAGCCGCAGGACACGACAACCTTGGCCCCAGGGGAAAGCTGTTTTTGATACTGGATCAGCGCCGCGATGTCCTGTGTGCCCTTGGCGCCGAAATCAGTGATATCGGCGGAAAGGTAGGCGCCGCCGTTGCGTACCATCAGGTTCTTGATCCGGTTGAAGTTGCCACCAAAACTGACGTCATTCATGCCCTGAAAGCGGTTGCCGCCCTGACCGTGAATATAGATGACAACGTATTTGGCACCGCCCTTGGCCTTGCCTGTGCCCATGTAGCGCACGGTCCGGCCATTCGCCTCCAGCTCATAATCATTCTGGCTGCGGCGGGGCTTGTAGGAAACGTAGTGGCCGAAGACTTCCCTCTCATCGATCTTGTCCCGGTCCCGCAGGTCCCGCTGCTTGGAGTACTCCACGACGATAAAGTCGCCATTCATCAGGGTGTCGGTAATCTTCGGATAGCGGAACAGCTTGTCCTTATAGGGGGCGAGAGCTTCCGCTGCGGCCTGTCCCGGTGTGATCACTGTTCCAATAAGGCTTGCCAGAGCAAACAAAACGCCAATCCGACGCCAAAAACCCGTCTTTTGTGACACGATGCGTTCCCTTTCAGGGCGTTTTGACATGGTGGATGTCACCGGCTTCATGATCAGAAGTTCAAGCCTACAGTTCCATCGGACGGGCTGCAATCGCGCGGGACTGGCTCTCAACAGCCCGTTTGGGTTCTCAGCTGGTTCCAATTCCTCTGTCAAAACTGCTGATAAGTGTGACCGTATATCGGTAGAAAGACCTAAGCGTTTGATGCAAAACGCAATCTGCAACAGCTATTAAGAGATTGGTAACCATAAATCCTCGACAATCCTGAGAACAAGGTGGACCAGAAGGATCACCTGTTTGAGATCAGGAGATAACAATATGCCAGTGATTTCCTTTGCGAACGCAAAAGGTGGAGCAGGCAAGACAACCGCGGCTCTTTTGCTGGCAACCGAGATTGCCGCCCGGGGAAAAAGCGTGACCATTTTCGACGCGGACCCGCAAAAGTGGATTTCGCATTGGGCCGATTTGCCGGGCCGCCCTCGTAATATCGAGGTGATCAGCGAGATTACGCCGGCATCGATCTCCGAGCAGATCATGGATGCAACGGACCAGTGCGATTATGTCATCGTCGATCTCGAGGGAACCGAAAATCTCGTGGTTGCCAATGCTCTGTCACTCTCCGATCTGGTGGTCGTGCCGATACAGGGCTCCAGCATGGATGCACGGGGCGGAGCCAAGATCCTCACCTTGATCGCCAAGCTGGAAAAGATCGTCAAACACGATATCCGTCATTGCGTCGCGCTGACCCGTACCAATGCAGCGGTCACCACGCGGGCGCTGAAGGCGGTGCAGGAGTTCCTTGCCGTCAAAGGCATAGATGTTCTGATGACCCCGATTGTCGAGCGGGCGGCCTACCGGGATCTTTTCGAGTTCGGCGGTGGTTTGAAGGATCAGGATCCGAAAACAGTGACCAACCTGGACAAGGCGCGGGACAACGCGGCCATGTTTGCTGCGGAAATTCTGGAACGTGCGGAAGTCCAGCAGCGCCGCCGCTGGTATCATGTCTTCAAGAAGGCATCCTGAGCAAAGACGGCTCCAATCTTCCATTCGCCAAATCCAAAGGCCCCGGTTCATTGCCGGGGTTTTTGCTATCCCCCCTGCCAGATCCGCACGCTTTCCAGCGGATAGACCAGCATCAGGACATTCAGGGTGAGGTTGTCACGGATGACCCAGAGCGCGAGAAGCTCAAAGCCGATGCCGACGGCAATGGTCAACCAGACGGGCATCCGCCAGGCGAACCAGAAGCCTGCCAGCATCCAAAGAATGTCAAAGACCGAGTTCAGCACACTGTCGCCGGTGTAGCCGACCGCAATGGTCGCCTCGCGGTAGCGGTCGATAATCCAGGGGCTGTTCTCGACAATCTCCCATGCAGCTTCGACAAAGATCGCGCCCAAGGCCCGCGCGCCCAAGGGACGGTTGCCGAAAAAGAGCGCGAGGATCCAGTAGAACAGGAAGCCGTGAATGATGTGGGAGAGGGTGTACCAGTCGGCAATATGCTGGGAGGAGCCTGAAACGTCGCTCGCCGGTGTCCAGAGGAGCACATAGCCACACTCGCAAATCGGGATGCGGCCCATGGTGAAAAGAATGACGGCGGTTCCCGCGATCATCAGCAGGCCGGTGAGCCAGTACGTCCGTGTTTTCAAGATACTACTTACCTGACAAAGCTATATGGACCGGGGCAATGTTCCATCCTGGCCCCGACTCGACAGATCATCGCAGAATTGCCGTTGCTGGCAATCCCGGCATTGCGAAAACCGGGCGTCGCATCGGTCCCGCCTTTTGCAGCGCAGCTCAATCAAAATGACAGCTGCCGGCAAGCTGCTCTACTCAACCCGGAAAAGGTGGGCTATTTGTCCTGTTGCCGTTAGAATCAGGGTGTATTGTTGTGTCCGCAAAAGATTTTCAAGGTAACTGCTCAATGTGCAAAATCGGCTCCCGTTCCGCAGCTGTCGGTGTGGTGTTTCTCTCCAGTTTGTTTTTAACCGCCTGCCAGGAAGACGACAGCGGTCTTGCGCTGGGCACTTTGGAAAGGGATCGTGTTGCGCTGACGGCAACGGCTGCCGAGGTGGTGGTCGACCTGCCTGTGCCGGAAGGCACGGACGTCAAAAAAGGCACGGTTCTGGTGCAGCTTAACGACGTGCAGCAACAGGCCGCCGTCAATCAGGCCCGTGCGAAGGTCGCTGAAGCCGAGGCCAACCTCGAAAAGATGCGCAATGGCGCGCGAAAGGAAGAGATTGCGGCCGCCCGTGCCAAGGCTGCAGGCGCCAGGGCCTCCCTCGTGGAGGCGGAACAGACCTTTCAACGGACAAATGACCTGAATCAGCGCGGCACGGCCAGCAAGGCAAGTTATGACAGCGCTGTCGCCAACCGGAACGCGGCGGAAGCCAATTTGCAAAGCGCAGAGGAGCAATTGCGCCAGTTGGTCAACGGTGCCCGCCCGGAAGACCTGAAGGCGTCGGAGGCGGCACTGGATGCCGCCAAGGCCACATTGGCGAGCCAGGAAAAGATATTGGCGGATCTGACCGTGACGGCGTCCCGGGACGGGCGGCTCGACAGCTTGCCCTGGAATCTCGGGGAGCGAGTGACCATGGGCAGTCCGGTTGCTATTCTGCTGGCTGGCGCCGCGCCTTACGCACGGGTTTATGTGCCGGAACCTTACCGAGTGAAGGTCCATCAG
>JBNKOQ010000109.1:0-9416 GCA_050294735.1 Roseibium sp.
GTCTGAAACGTCGGGCCTGCATATTCACATGCCGTGGCCCATCGAAGCGCATTACACCCCCAACATTGAACAAGAACGGCGGGTCAACGTCGGGTTCAACGAGGCGGGCGAGCGGCGCGCCGGCAACCTAGCTGAAGAAAGCCTGATGCTGACCGGCGACGAGAACATCGTTGATGTCGGCTTCAAGGTGCAGTGGCGTATCAAGAATACCCGCGAAGGCATCACCAATTATCTGTTCAACATCCAGAATCCTGAAGGCACCGTGAAAGCCATCGCCGAAAGCGCAATGCGCGAGGTGGTTGGCGCGTCGAAGATCGATTCGATCCTGACGGAAAACCGCGTGTCCATTCAGAATGACGTCGACAAGCTGATGCAGCAGACACTGGACAGCTACAAGGCCGGCATCGAGGTGACGGAAGTCCAGATGCAAAAAGTGGATCCGCCGCAACAGGTGATTGACGCCTTCCGCGACGTTCAGGCAGCCCGTGCCGATCAGGAGCGCATCCAGAACGAGGCTCAGGCCTATGCCAACCGGCGCGTTCCGGAAGCGCGTGGTGAAGCTGCCCGTGTGACCGAAGCGGCTAACGGCTATCGCGAACAGGCGATTGCGGAAGCCAACGGTCAGTCCCAGCGGTTCACCAAGGTCTACGACCAGTATAAAAATGCACCGGATGTGACCCGTGAGCGGCTCTATCTCGAGACCCTGGAAAAGGTTCTGGGTGCAAACAACAAGATCATTATCGACAACGAAACATCCGGTCAGGGGGTCTTGCCCTATCTGCCGCTGAATGAACTGACATCGCGCGGTTCCGCTCAGACTGGCCGGACGACGGGAGGAAACCAGTAATGCGTAGTGGTATCCTTGGAATTCTGGCCATCGTGATAGCGTTTCTGGCCTATTCGTCGGTCTTCGTCGTCAATCCGGCGCAGCAGGCGCTGGTTCTGCAGCTCGGACGGATCGAATCCGTGGTGCAGGAGCCCGGACTCGAGTTCAAGTATCCGTTCGTTCAGAACGTCGTTTACCTGGACAAGCGTATTCTTGATCTGAATATGTCGCCGCAGGAGGTTATCGCCTCCGACAAGAAACGTCTCGTGGTTGACGCTTTCGCACGGTACAAGATTTCCAATCCTGTTCTGTTCTACCAGCGTGTGAACAACATCAGCCGGGCAAACCAGCGTCTGTCCACCTTCCTTCAGTCGTCTCTGAGGTCTGAACTTGCCAAGGCGTCTTTCACGGCCGTCGTGCGGGATGACCGCGCAGGTTTGATGGAAAACATCCGCCGGGATGTCAGCAACAGTGCCGCGGAGCTGGGTATCGAAGTGGTGGATGTTAAAATCCGCCGTGCCGATCTGCCGGAAGCCAACAGCCAGGCGATTTTCGCCCGGATGCAGACCGAGCGTCAGCGGGAGGCAACCGAGCTTCGCGCGCAGGGTGAAGAGCAAGCCCGCCGTATCCGCTCCCGTGCGGATCGCGATGCGACGGTTCTTGTGGCCGAGGCCAAGCGGGATGCGGAAATCGTCCGTGGTGACGGTGATGCGGAGCGGAACAGGATCTTTGCTGAGGCTTATGGCGCCGATCCTGATTTCTTCGCGTTCTACCGCTCGATGCAGGCCTATGAAGCCGGCCTGCAACAGGGCGATACCAGTCTCGTTCTGTCGCCGAATTCCAGCTTCTTCCGCTATTTCAATGACCCGATGGGTGCGTTGAAAAGGTCGGAAGGCAGTTCAAGTTCGCGGCTGCAGGCTCCTGCCGCTCAATGAGCGACCTGATTGTAGCACTTGGCCTGGTGCTGGCGCTGGAGGGAACCCTCTATGCGCTGGCGCCAGGTGGAATGAAGTCGATGATGCGTTCTGCCCTGGAAACGCCAGAGCAGGTTCTCCGGATTGCCGGGCTTGTCGCCTTGGCGCTCGGAGTGCTGCTGGTCTGGTTTGTTCGGGGATAAACTGCCCGGATAACGCAAATGTGGCAGGGATGGTGTTTGTAAAACCCACTTGGGCCATGAAACGATATACTCTTATGGCTATGATCATAAGAGACCGGCAGCAGGCGCTGTTGCCGCGACCAATCCTTTAGGGATGGAGGACTAGGCCTCATGGCTTCCAGATTTTTTCAACGTAATTTCTCCGGTGTAAAGTCCATGGCTGCCGCAGCTGTGCTGGGCGGCATAATGGTGCTGCAGCCAGGTGCTGCTGTGAATGCGCAAGGACCAGTGTCCGTTGCCGATCTGGCCGAAGGGCTGGCCGATGCGGTGGTCAACATCTCGACATCGCAGACCGTCAAGGCGCAGCGTTCCGTTCCGATGCCGCAGGTTCCGGAAGGCTCGCCGTTTCAGGAGTTCTTCGAGGAGTTCTTCAATCGCCAGAACCGGGACGATGACCGTCCGCGGCAGGTCCAGTCGCTCGGATCCGGATTTGTTGTTGACGGCAAAGAAGGCATCATCATCACCAACAATCATGTGGTTGATGGCGCAGATGAGATCACGGCCAATTTCAACGATGGAACGAAGTTGAAGGCCGAACTGATCGGAACCGATGAAAAGACCGACATCGCGGTCTTGAAGGTGACACCTGAAAAGCCGCTGACGGATGTCAACCTGGGTGACAGCGATGGCATTCGCGTCGGCGACTGGGTGATGGCAATCGGCAATCCCTTCGGCCTTGGCGGAACGGTAACCGTGGGCATCGTTTCGGCCCGGAACCGGGATATCAATTCCGGTCCCTATGACAATTTCATCCAGACGGATGCCTCGATCAACCGGGGCAACTCGGGTGGCCCGCTGTTCGATATGGACGGCAATGTTATTGGCATCAACACCGCCATTATCTCGCCGTCCGGTGGGTCCATCGGCATCGGCTTTGCCATTCCCTCCAAGACTGCGATCCGGGTGATTGCCCAGTTGCGTGAGTTCGGCGAAACCCGCCGTGGCTGGCTCGGTGTGCGCATTCAGGAAGTGACTGACGAGATTGCCGAAAGCCTTGGCATGGACGAAGCCGCCGGTGCGCTGGTTGCCGGTGTTTCCGAAGACGGTCCGGCTGCTGAAGCCAAGATCGAACCGGGCGATGTGATCCTCGAATTCGATGGTCATCCGATCGATGTCATGCGGGAACTTCCCCGCATGGTGGCGGAAACCGCCATCGGCAAGGCGGTTGACGTAATCGTCCTGCGCAAGGGCGAGAAGGTCACCTTGCAGGTCACGCTTGGCCGTCTCGAAGAGGCAAAGGAAACGGAAGACAGCGGCGACAAGGAAACGTCCGAGGAAGCGCCTGCACCGGCCCAGAAGGAAGTTCTGGGTATGATCCTGTCTGAGGTCGATGATGCTGCCCGTAAGGAATTCGGCATCGAAGAGGATGTCACCGGGGTTGTCGTCAAAGAGGTCGCGCCTGGCAGCGCTGCCGAGGAAAAGCGGGTTCAGGCCGGTGATGTGATCAAGGAAGTTGCGCAGGAGCCTGTGGCCACGCCAGAGGATGTCATCGCGCAGGTCGAAAAGCTGAAGGAAGAGGGCCGCCGGTCCGCTCTTCTGCTGCTGTCGAACCAGACGGGTGAATTGCGCTTCGTGCCGGTGCGTATCGAAGACTAATCGATCCCTCACGCATACAGAAAAGGGCGGTCCCAGGCGGGCCGCCCTTTTTCTTTGTCCGCTTTGGAAAGCGCTTATCCCAGCGCGAACTCCGACTGGGCGTAGCCTTGCAGGTAGAGCAAGGCGGTGAGGTCGCCGTGGTCGACGCGGGCATCTGCCGCTGCGGCAACGGCAGGCTTGGCCCTATAGGCAATCCCCAGCCCGGCGCGTTCGATCATGGCAAGGTCATTGGCGCCGTCGCCAACGGCGAGGGTTTCCGCAAAGCCAATGCCTTTTTCCCGCACCAGTTCCTCCAGCCGCTGCCGTTTGGCCTCGCGGCCGAGAATGGGGTCCTGCACCTTGCCGGACAGGCGGCCATCTTCTTCCAGAAGCACATTTGCCTGGTTCTCGTCAAAGCCGACGAGGGTGGCAATGGCGCGGGTGAAATGGGTGAAGCCGCCTGACACAAGGGCGCAATAGGCGCCGTTGGCTTTCATCGTTTGCACCAGGGTCCGCCCGCCCGGCATCAGCTGGATCCGGTCGCGCAGCACCTTTTCGATGGCATCGACGGACAAGCCCTTGAGCAGGGAGACGCGTTCGCGAAGCGCCGGCTCGAACTCGATTTCGCCGCGCATGGCCCGCTCGGTGATCGCGGAGATCTTGTCTTTCAAACCCAGTTCGGCGGCCAGTTCGTCGATGCATTCCTGCCGTATGATGGTGGAATCCATGTCGGCGATCAGGAGATGCTTGCGCCGTCCGGCGATGGGTTGCACAAAGACATCAACTTGGGTATCGCCAAGCGCCTGCCGCATCCGTGCCTCTGCGGTTGCCGGGTCGCTGTCCGAAAATGGCAGGTCCGCGGCGATGCCGGGGTTCAGGACGACCGGAGCGGCTGAGCTCCCCAGAACGTCCGCCGCCACACGCAGGACGGCATCGTCGACGGCAGGTCTGAGCGGATTGGAAACGAACGTGGCGACAAATGACATGAGCGCGACCTTGATTGAGAAGGATGTGCCGCCCGGGAAAGGGCGCCGCGCAATTCTGATAGCCGGACCAACGGCCAGCGGCAAGTCGGCATTGGCCGTTGAACTTGCCGAGCGGTGGAATGGCGTCGTGATCAATGCGGATTCCATGCAGCTCTACCGGGAACTGTCCATCGTCACGGCACGGCCTCCGGCGGAGGATCTGAGCCGGGCGCCGCACAGGCTTTATGGGGTTCTGCCGGGCGGGGAACCCTTTTCGACCGGCGATTGGCTGCGGTTGATGGAAGAGACCTTGGCATCGGTGTCCGGGGAGGGAAAAAGGCCGATCCTCGTTGGCGGCACCGGGCTCTATTTCAAGGCGCTGACGGAAGGTTTCGCCGACTTGCCGGAGATCGAGCCGGAGATTCGCGATGACTGCAGGCGGCTTGCGGATGAAGGCGGTGTCGAAGCCATCCGGGCAGCTATCATGCCCCTTGATCCGGAGGCATGCGAAACCTTGACCGATGTGCAGCGGCTGACACGGGCGCTGGAAGTGGTTCTCTCGACCGGCCGTCCCCTGGCTGCGTGGCAGGAGCAGGCGCATAGCGCTCCGCTGATCCGGCCGGAGGAAGCGGAGAGGATCGTTCTTGCCCCGCCGCGGCCCTGGCTGCATGAGCGTATTGCCTGCCGCTCCGCTCTGATGCTGTCTGACGAAGGCATAGCAGAGGTTCGGGCCCTTCTGGATCACGGCTTGCCGAACAGCCTGCCGGTGATGAGGGCCATCGGAGTGAAGGAAGTGTCGGGCTATCTGAAGGGAGACTTCGATCTGCAGGAAGCAGAGCGCAAATTGACCATCGCCACCCGTCAATATGCCAAGCGGCAGGAAACTTGGTTCCGCAATCAGATGGCCGGCTGGCGACGGTTCGACCCCTCCGCATCGAGTGCGGAGGCGATGGCAACCGACATTTTGGCTGGACTGGATTCATGAACCGGCCAATGCCCGCGGAGACGGCTTATGTGCTGAAACGACTCGGGATCCGGGGTGCTGTGCCCGATGCGGAAACCGGAAACCTGCCGGCAGAGCCCGGTGCCTATGGCATTTTGCTGCGTTTGAAAGAGCATCTTCCCCTTGTTATCCCCCGTCTCGGGAACCCGGAGCTGTTGCCGGGGCTGTATCTTTATTGCGGCAGTGCAAAAGGGCCGGGTGGCGTGCGGGCCCGGGTGAAACGCCATCTGCGTCTGGACAAAACCCGCCGCTGGCATATCGACCACGTCACGGGAGCTGCGCCTGAAATTGCCGGATTTGCGGCATTGGAGACGAGTGAGTGTCTGCTTCGCCTACACGCAAGCCGGGAATTGGCGTGCGATGTGCCGGTTGCCGGCTTCGGGTCATCGGATTGCAGGACCTGCCCGTCTCACTTTCTGAAGTTGTAATACCAATTACAGATTGTGCAGTGCGTCGTGAATTTAGGGGCCTAAATATAGGTAAAATCACAGATAATTCGGAATTTGTTCAAGGAATTGATCACAGGCTGCCTTGGTGCCTTCACAATCTTGGGTTAGAAATCCCGCCGAAACAGGTGTATACTTTGGTATTGGATGGCGAAGCTCTGAGGATGAGCTTGTGCCTCAGATCCCTGTGCCAAAGGGACAATGCTCGTGGGAGGCAATAGTGCAGGATATCTATATGAACAGGGAAGGGGTGCGGCTTGCTCCCCTCACTGCCGTGGATTTGCCATTGCTTGCGAATTTGCACGCGGATCCATCGGTCAACAGGTATCTTTCATCAAGGCAGGGAGCCTGGTCCATGGAACAGGTCTCATCGTTCCTGGATGAGACGCTGGCCGATCAGGAACGTCATGGCTTCAGCGCGTTCAAGGTGCTTGGCCGGGATGATACGTTTCTCGGCTGGGCCGGGTTTTCAGCCCTTGAGGAAACGTCCGAAATCGCGATGCGCTCGTGTTTCGCGCGGGACGCGCACTCCGAATATCCGGGCCTGACCCGGAAGGTCGGGGCTGAGCTGATCGGCTGGTTCTTCGAAAACACCTATTTTTCGCATATCGTGCTGCCCGTGCGGACCGATGACCGGGATGGCCGCGGCACGGCGCAGGACCTCGGTTTCATTTACCGTGAGAGCCGGCGGATCGCGAATATGCCCTGCGATTTGTTCCAGCTGCTCAGCCCGTCTTTGCGCTCTTATGTGCTGAGTGCCTGAACGGGCACAGGACTGCCGGCCCGTGGCCTAAGGAAGCCAGTTGCGGATCTCCTCGATCCGGTTGGACGAACGCACTTGGTTTTCAAGGTGAAACTATGGTGAAATTAGGTCGGTTGGCGGTTGCCCCGGTGCCTTCAAAAGACGCGGTCGTGACGTGGCGGCGCCGAGACCCCGGATCTCCGCTCTGCTGCGTTCTGGATGACTATGCGATAGGAGTGTCATCAAACAAAAAGGGCGCCGTGTGGCTCAGCCCTAATGAAAATGTGGTCCGTTGAGCCTACTCTTCGGGCCACGCTAGTTTGCACGCTTTATTCGGAGATATGCGGATTTACATGCCTGAAGCTGACTTTGGAGTGAACAGAATCGGAAGACCGTTCCAAGCCCAATTTCTACTTTCGAAGCGGGACAGTCCGAAGTGGGTGGAGTGTGTTGTCGACCAGTTCGACGACCTCTAATGCCCCGATCTTGCCGGGAATCGGGAAAGCCCCAAGTGCCGCTACATCCAGTCGCTCTATGATCGTCCGGTCCTCGTGGGTGGCCACCGTCATATGAGGACTATAGGGGGGATTGAGGTTCAACTCTGCCTGGTGCGGACCGTCATAGAGCTGTTGGTTCAATGCGATCAGCGCGCGCTTTCCAGTCGAAGCAAGTAGAACTAGTTTATGTGTCTTTTCATAGGGATCATAAACGATATCGCCTGCCGTGAAGTCCACAGCAAATTCCGACACATGATCAGCAACATGTTCACAGAGCGCGAGGAAATCTGGTGGGCGCGCATTCTTTATTCCGAACACCAGAGTAACATGCGGTGGCACGAGCCTTGCTCTTTCAGGTTCGTAGGCGGACCGGAAGCGGTTAATACTCTCGGCCACGCTCCGATCGAATTCCGGATATGCCAGCACGTAGATCATCGAACCACGATGGGGCATGCGGCACCGAAGATCAACGACTGCTCCGTCCGCTTAGCCAGTATTAAGACATGCGGTTCGAAGGGCTCTTTCGGCGCATCCGTCTGAAGCGGACCTTTTCGGAAATCGGCGACAGGATCAAAGTGCGGCGGGGTAAGACGTGTTTCTCGGCTGGGCTGGGTTTTCAGCCCTTGAGGAAACGTCCGAAATCGCGATGCGCTCGTGTTTCGCGCAGGACGCGCACTCCGAGTATCCCGGCCTGACCCGGAAGGTCGGGGCTGAGCTGATCGGCTGGTTCTTCGAAAACACCTATTTTCGCATATCGTGCTGCCCGTGCGGACCGATGACCGGGATGGCCGCGGCACGGCGCAGGACCTCGGTTTCATTTACCGTGAGAGCCGGCGGATTGCGAATATGCCCTGCGATTTGTTCCAGCTGCTCAGCCCGTCTTTGCGCTCTTATGTGCTGAGTGCCTGAACGGGCACAGGACTGCCGGCCCGTGGCCTAAGGAAGCCAGTTGCGGATCTCCTCGATCCGGTTGGACGAACGCACTTGGTTTTCAAGGTGAAACTATGGTGAAATTAGGTCGGTTGGCGGTTGCCCCGGTGCCTTCAAAAGACGCGGTCGTGACGTGGCGGCGCCGAGACCCCGGATCTCCGCTCTGCTGCGTTCTGGATGACTATGCGATAGGAGTGTCATCAAACAAAAAGGGCGCCGTGTGGCTCAGCCCTAATGAAAATGTGGTCCGTTGAGCCTACTCTTCGGGCCACGCTAGTTTGCACGCTTTATTCGGAGATATGCGGATTTACATGCCTGAAGCTGACTTTGGAGTGAACAGAATCGGAAGACCGTTCCAAGCCCAATTTCTACTTTCGAAGCGGGACAGTCCGAAGTGGGTGGAGTGTGTTGTCGACCAGTTCGACGACCTCTAATGCCCCGATCTTGCCGGGAATCGGGAAAGCCCCAAGTGCCGCTACATCCAGTCGCTCTATGATCGTCCGGTCCTCGTGGGTGGCCACCGTCATATGAGGACTATAGGGGGGATTGAGGTTCAACTCTGCCTGGTGCGGACCGTCATAGAGCTGTTGGTTCAATGCGATCAGCGCGCGCTTTCCAGTCGAAGCAAGTAGAACTAGTTTATGTGTCTTTTCATAGGGATCATAAACGATATCGCCTGCCGTGAAGTCCACAGCAAATTCCGACACATGATCAGCAACATGTTCACAGAGCGCGAGGAAATCTGGTGGGCGCGCATTCTTTATTCCGAACACCAGAGTAACATGCGGTGGCACGAGCCTTGCTCTTTCAGGTTCGTAGGCGGACCGGAAGCGGTTAATACTCTCGGCCACGCTCCGATCGAATTCCGGATATGCCAGCACGTAGATCATCGAACCACGATGGGGCATGCGGCACCGAAGATCAACGACTGCTCCGTCCGCTTAGCCAGTATTAAGACATGCGGTTCGAAGGGCTCTTTCGGCGCATCCGTCTGAAGCGGACCTTTTCGGAAATCGGCGACAGGATCAAAGTGCGGCGGGGTAAGACGTGTTTCTCGGCTGGGCTGGGTTTTCAGCCCTTGAGGAAACGTCCGAAATCGCGATGCGCTCGTGTTTCGCGCAGGACGCGCACTCCGAGTATCCCGGCCTGACCCGGAAGGTCGGGGCTGAGCTGATCGGCTGGTTCTTCGAAAACACCTATTTTCGCATATCGTGCTGCCCGTGCGGACCGATGACCGGGATGGCCGCGGCACGGCGCAGGACCTCGGTTTCATTTA
>JBNKOQ010000110.1:0-9369 GCA_050294735.1 Roseibium sp.
GGCAGGGGCGCTCTTCTGACTTCTTCACGACCAGATCTGGATGTTGCAAACCCGGTGCCTCAGGTGCCGGGTTTACGCATTGAACGTCATGACAGGGTCGGATCGACAAACTCTCTGGCGTTTGAGCGGGCGCGGGAAGGGGACCCCGGCGGGCTCTGGATCGTCGCCGGAGAGCAAACCGCAGGACGCGGCCGGCGCGGGCGCGACTGGGCGTCTTCGGCGGGAAATTTGTTCGCCAGCCATCTTCTCGTGAACCCGGGTCCGCGCGACAGACTCGGCGAATTGCCGCTGCTTGCGGCTGTGGCTTTGGCAGAGGCGATTGACAAATGCGCTGGAACCCACCAAATGGTGGGCTTGAAGTGGCCCAACGATCTATTGGTCGACGGGGCTAAGCTCTCCGGTATCCTTTTGGAAGCGGAGACCACATCTTCCGGAAATTTGGCCATTGTGCTCGGGTTCGGCGTCAATTGCGTCATGCACCCGGAGCTTTCACTATATCCATCGGTCGATTTGGCAGCACTCGGCTACAGGATATCGGCCGATCAACTGTTGTCCGCACTGGCGGACAGTCTGGACCGCTGGCTGACAGGCTGGCGCCGGGCCGATGGGTTTGATGCTGTACGTAAAGCGTGGCTGGCGAGGGCCGTTCACGTCGGAAAAATAATCAAGGTGCGTAATGGTGATCGTGAGATGACCGGCACTTTTATCGATCTCGACAACCGGGGCCATCTGATATTAGGCCTAGAAAATGGTCAACGGGAGACTATTTTCGCCGGTGATGTCTTTCTAGAGGGCTCGTAGCCGCATGGCTCGCCCGACATCTCGAATATGCTTGGAGCATTAAATGGCATCTGCCAATGACATAGTCTTTCTGCCGCTTGGCGGCGTTGGCGAAATAGGAATGAACCTGGCCCTCTACGGCATCGGTTCCGGGTCGAAACGATCCTGGCTGATGGTTGATTGCGGCGTCTCTTTTGCTGGTCCGGACTTACCAGGCATCGATCTGGTCTTCCCGGATATCAAGTTTCTGGAAGAAGAAGCCGACAACATTGTCGGCATGGTCATCACGCATGCCCATGAGGATCACTACGGTGCCATCGTGCATCTGTGGCCGTTCCTGAAGGTTCCTGTCTACGCCACCGCCTTTACCGCCGGTTTGCTGGAATCGAAGATTGAGAGCGAGCCGGGCGCCGAGAAGGTTCCGGTGACCGTGGTCAAGCAGGGCGACCGGATCGACATCGGCCCGTTCAACGTCGAATTTGTCACCATGACCCATTCGATCCCGGAGCCATGCGCGCTGGCAATCCGTACGGATGCCGGTCTGGTGATGCATACGGGCGACTGGAAAATTGATCATACGCCTGGCGTTGGCAAACCCATCGACTTGAAGCGGCTTGGGGAACTCGGCCAGGAGGGCGTGATGGCGCTCGTCTGCGACAGCACCAATGCCGTGCGTGACGGGGTCAGCCCGAGCGAAGGCGATGTCGCCGTCGAGCTGAAGAAAGTCATGAAGACGGCCAAGCACCGGATCGCCATTACGACCTTCGCGTCGAATGTGGCCCGTATCCGGGCGATTGCCGAAGCTGCGGCTGCCGCCGACCGCAATGTGGTTGTCGTCGGAAGATCGATGCACCGTGTCATCGCCGTGGCCGGTGATCTGGGCTACCTGGACGGATTGCCTGCGTTCCACGACGAGGAAGCCTACGGCTATCTGCCGCGCGAAAAGACCGTTCTTCTGTGTACCGGGTCGCAAGGGGAGGCACGTGCCGCCCTGTCGCGTATCGCTGCGGGAGACCACCGCCACATCGCCTTGTCGAAGGGCGATATGGTGATCTTTTCCTCCCGCACGATTCCGGGCAACGAAAAGGCTGTCGGTGAGGTCATGAACAATCTCGCCAATTCCGACGTCCAGATCGTGACCGACAAGGATGCCCTGGTTCACGTGTCCGGCCATCCGCGCCGTGGTGAACTGGAACAGCTCTATAAATTGCTGACGCCGACCGTTGTCGTGCCTGTGCATGGAGAACCCTTGCATCTTGGCGCCCACGCGGAATTTGCCCACTCCATGAAAGTGCCGGAGGTTGTCCGGGGCAAGAATGGTGACATTATCCGTCTCAACGCCGGCCGGTCCGGGATTATCGATGAAGCCCCATCGGGCATCATGGTGAAGGATGGGTCGATCCTGGATGATCCTGAAGTGACAGGCGTCAGGGAACGGCGCAAATTGTCCTATGCGGGAGCCCTTGTTGTCTCTCTGGTGATCAACAAGCAGGGCGAATTGCTGGACGATCCCAAGTTGTCGCTCATGGGTCTGCCTGATACGGACGATGAAGGCGACCCGATGGAGGATATTGTCTCCAAGGCGGTTGTTGGCGCTGTGACCAGCATTCCGAAGGCACGCCGTAAGGACAAGGATCTCGTTGGCGAAGCGGCCCGGCGGGCTGCCCGGTCGGCTGTCCTGGAGGTATGGGGCAAGAAGACGCTTTGCCAGGTGCTCGTGACGCGCTTATGACGGTGGCCGCAGCCCAAATCACATGACGCGGGCCAGATCCGGTTGAGTGGGAGTGAGGAAATGATTGGACGTTTGAACCATGTGGCCATTGCGGTCTCGGATATCGAGGCTGCGGCAGCGGTGTACCGGGATACGCTCGGAGCCGATGTGACGGAGAAAGTGGCCCAGCCGGACCATGGTGTCAGCACTGTCTTTATCAATCTGCCGAACACCAAGATCGAGTTACTCGAGCCCCTTGGCGAAAACTCGCCGATTGCGAAGTTTTTGGAAAAGAACCCGTCCGGCGGCATTCATCATCTCTGCTACGAAGTTGACGATATTCTCGCAGCCCGTGACAAGCTTGTGGCCGAGGGCGCACGGGTTCTAGGAGATGGCGAGCCGAAAACCGGAGCGCATGGAAAGCCCGTGTTGTTTCTGCATCCGAAGGACTTTCTAGGCACCCTGACCGAGCTGGAAGAAGCATAGACCCATGTCACTCGTTTTTGGCCTTGCCATCTATTTCATGATCTGGTGGATCATTCTCTTCGCGATGCTGCCCTTCGGCATGCGGCGCACTCAGGAAGAAGCTGGAGAAGTTCTTCCGGGGACGGAGCCCAGTGCCCCGGAGCGTCCGCGCTTCCTGCGCGTCATCATCATGACGACCATCATGGCAACCCTGATTTTCCTCGCCTACTATTGGGTTCGCACATCGGGCTTTTCGCTGGATGACATTCCGTTCCTGAAACCGCCTGGAACCTACTGACCGGTAGAGGCGCTATGGTGCGTTCCGGCCAGCTGTGACCTCTGTCCAGCTGTAACTCCTGTCTGGAACGGCTTGCAGCCGATCCGGCGGGACGGAATTTGAGAATGCGCAGCAGGCTGGCTGTTTTCCTGACAGCAGCCCTTTCAAACCAGCTCGGCCAGGCATGTTTTAGAACTCCCCGGCCGTCCGCTCACGCCCATGACCTAGGTCCCACCCGGAACATGCTGATCAGTAAAAAGAGCTTTCAAAGTATCGTGCTTATGGCAGGTGTGGTGCTGGTTGGGTCGAATGCATTCGTCTTGAGCCCGATTTTGGCCGAAGTCGCCGAAGTCCTCCAAACCACACCGGTGCGGATTGCCTGGGCGATTTCTTCCTTCGGAGCGGCAACGGCCGTGTCGGCTCTGTTTCTGTCCCCGCTGACCGATGTTTATGGAGCAAGGATCACATTGACCGCTGCTGCTGCGCTTCTGTCGGCAGCGCAGGTTTTGTGCATGTCGAGCGGCCACTGGTTCTGGCTTTGTGCGGGCCAGGCTCTCGCCGGCACGTCAGTTGGTATCCTTTTGCCCGGCATCTACACCACGGCCATGGCGACGGCGGATCCGGGACGGGAGGCGGCACGGCTCGGTTTTGTCCTGACCGGTTGGGCCTTGTCCCTTGTGCTGGCGGTTCCCCTGTCGGCGACCGTGGCCGAATACGTTGGCTGGCGTCCTGTCTACGGCGGGCTGGCGGTGCTCTCGAGCCTGATCGGGATATGTTTCTGGTTTTCGATACCGCCCGGGTCAGCGCGTTCCGCCCGGCGCACTAGCCCGCAACGGGCCCTCCGGCTGCCGGGCATTCCGTTCCTGCTTCTGGTGTCGCTTGGCTATATGACGGCCTTCTATGGGTGCTATGCCTATTTCGGCGACGGTATACGCCGGTCCCTCGATCTTGGGCCGGGCGGTGCGGGCCTCTACGTTCTGGCCTATGGGGCAGGGTTTGGTCTTGCCGGGGTCTGTATTGGAAAGATCGCGCCCCGTCTGGGGCATCGCTATCTCGCTTCGGTGCTGGCTGCGATCAGCGCGACCTATCTGTCCTGGCGGTTTGCCATCGACTACGCCGCAGCTGCTTTTCTGGCCTCTTTTGTTTGGGGTTTTCTCAACCAGTTCGGCCTGAATGCTCTTCTGGTGCTGTTGAACCGCCGGGCTGCCGACGCGAGGGGGGCTGTCATGGGGCTGAACAGCGCGGTCACCTATGGGGCCGTCTTCGCCGGGCCGTTCTTTCTGGGGCCTGTCTATCAGTGGGGAGACTACGCAGCCGTCTCGACAGTGGCAGGCCTCCTTGTGGCCGCGGGATGTCTTGCTGTGCTGACAAGGGGCGCCGGTTTGTTTTCGGATTAGGAAGGGCAGTGGCGGATGCCGCGGTCTGTGGCCTCGATCTGGGAACGGGCAAAAAAAAGCAGGGCCGAAGCCCTGCTATACTGTAAGTTCCGCGTCTAATACCCTCATTCCTCACCAAACCTTTCGGTTTAATGGGTCGGCTGCGAACCTATAAGGTGCGCCGGAGGGATCTTCCTCCCAAGACTCAGACCGCGATGCCTGTGAGGGACGTAAGTAAGTCTACCCACGACCCTTTTTCTTATATTCGAGGACCTTAGCTGATTGAAATCAGCTTGTCACCTATTTGTGCATGATAGCTCATTATTTTTGCTTGCGCAGTAAAGTGTCAGTTTTGTGTCGACTTTGGCAGACATGCTGTCGCAGTGTTTCTGCCGGGCTGATCTGCACCGTATAATGCAAGATTCTTGATCAATACCGCAGTCTGGGCTTGTGTTTCATGCCCCCTTGCGGTTTCACTGCGCTTCAATTCGGCATAATGCCTTGATCAAGAGAGAACTCATGCGACTGTCCCGTTATTTCCTGCCCATTTTGAAGGAAACTCCCAAGGAGGCGGAAATCGTCTCCCACCGTTTGATGCTGCGTGCCGGGATGATCCGGCAGCAATCGGCCGGGATTTACTCCTGGCTGCCACTGGGATACCGGGTTCTGGGCAAGATCCAGAAAATCGTCGAGGAAGAGCAGGCACGGGCCGGGGCGATTCAGCTCCTGATGCCGACAGTTCAGTCCGCCGACCTGTGGCGCGAAAGTGGGCGTTATGACGCCTATGGCAAGGAAATGCTGCGGATCACCGACCGGCATGAGCGGGACATGCTCTACGGGCCGACGAACGAGGAAATGATCACCGACATCTTCCGCTCGTCCGTGCGCTCCTACAAGGATCTGCCGCTCAACCTCTATCACATCCAGTGGAAGTTCCGTGATGAGGTCCGTCCGCGTTTCGGTGTCATGCGCGGCCGCGAGTTCCTGATGAAGGATGCCTATTCCTTTGATGTTGACAAGGAAAAGGCAATCGAATCCTACAATCGCATGTTTGTCGCCTATCTGCGCACATACCGGCGGATGGGACTGACGGCTATTCCCATGCGGGCCGAAACCGGTCCGATCGGCGGCGACCTCAGCCATGAATTCATCGTGCTGGCGGAAACCGGCGAAAGCGCGGTTTATTGCCATTCCGATTTCTTGTCCAAGGACATACCGGGAGAGGATGTCGATTTCGACGGTGACCTGAGCCCAATCGTTGACGATTGGACCTCTCATTACGCGGCGACGGAAGATGTTGTCGACATGGCGGAATTCGAGGCGTCCGTACCCGAGGACAAGCGCATTTCTGCGCGCGGGATCGAGGTTGGCCAGACGTTCTATTTCGGCACCAAGTATTCCGAACCGCTGGGCGCCAAGGTCGCCACTGCCGATGGCAAGGAAGTGGCCGTTCACATGGGCTCCTACGGTGTAGGTGTTTCGCGGCTGCTCGGTGCGATCATCGAGGCGAGCCACGATGACGATGGCATCATCTGGCCGGCATCCGTGGCTCCGTTCCACGTCGGTCTGGTCAATCTGAAGCCTGGCGATGAGCTGACGGATTCGGTTTGCGAAGACCTTTACGGCAAGCTGGAAGCTGCGGGCATCGAAGTTCTTTATGACGACACGGACCAGCGCGCCGGTGCAAAATTCGCCACCATGGATCTGATCGGCTTGCCGTATCAGGTCGTGGGCGGTCCCCGCGGGCTGAAAGACGGTTTGCTTGAGGTCAAGGACCGGCGCAGCGGTGAAAAAGAGATGCTTTCCCCAGAAGCTGCTTTGAACAAGTTGACTGCGGCATTGACGGCTTGACGTTGCTCGCCGATCCTCCCCGGTAAGATTCGCGGGGGCGGACAGCAGGTGGATGGCCCATAATGGCAAGCAAGACCAGACAGTCTGAAACGGAAACCGCCGGCGGCGCGGCGAGGGGCACACGCCCTTTTGCCGCGTTCGAGTGGATGATTGCCAGCCGCTACCTCCGGTCCCGGCGGAAGGAAACCTTTATTTCCGTTATCGCGGGGTTTTCCTTCGCGGGGATCATGCTCGGCGTCGCGACGCTGGTCATTGTCATGGCCGTCATGAACGGCTTCCGGGCAGAGCTGCTGGGGAAGATACTCGGTATCAACGGCCACATGCTGGTGCAGCCGATCGACACGCCCTTGACCGATTATGAAGCGGTGGCCGGGCGCATCGAAGCCATCCCGGGGATTGTCAGTGCCATTCCCTTTGTTGAAGGGCAGGGGCTGATTACCGGCCCTGCCGGGAACCTCGGTGGCCTCGTGCGGGGCATGTGGGAAACAGACCTGCGCCGGATCCCGCTGATCGCCAATAACATTCGCTCCGGAACTCTGGATGATTTCGATTCCGGCAATGGAATTGCCATTGGAACGCGGATGGCCCAGCAGATCGGTGTTTCGCTGGGAGACAATGTCACGATTATTTCGCCGCGTGGCAGCGTCACTCCCATGGGGGTGACGCCAAGGCGAAAGGCCTATCCGGTGACCGCCATCTTCGAAATCGGCATGAGCGAATACGACAGCACATTCGTTTTCATGCCCATCGAGGAAGCCCAGGCCTTTTTCAACATGGAGGGCAAGGCGACGGGCGTTGAGGTCTACACAACGGATCCGGACCTTGTCGGCGGCCTGAAGAGCCTGGTTGAGGACGCCGCCGAACGGCCAGCGTTCGTCACGGACTGGCGGCAGCGGAATGTCACGTTCTTCTCGGCTCTGGAGGTTGAGCGGAACGTCATGTTCATTATCCTGACGCTGATTGTTCTGGTCGCGGCGCTTAACATCATCTCCGGACTGATCATGCTGGTGAAGGACAAGGGGCGCGACATTGCGATCCTGCGCACCATGGGGGCCACCAGAGGTGCCATCATGCGCGTTTTCCTGATCACCGGCGCCAGCATTGGCTTTGTCGGCACCTTCGCCGGGTTCATTCTAGGCTTGGTGGTTTGTCTCAATATTGAAAGCATCCGCCAATTCGTTTCCTGGCTGACAGCGACCCAGTTGTTTGATCCGACTCTCTACTTCCTGTCCCGGCTGCCGGCGGAAATCGACACGGGGGAAACCGTTTCGGTTCTTATCATGGCACTGGTGCTGTCTCTTCTGGCAACGCTCTATCCGGCCTGGCGGGCGGCCCGGCTCGATCCCGTTGAAGCGCTGAGGTACGAGTAATGGTGGCGGGGAACGGAACGTTGAGATCGCCGACGCAGGCAGATGCGCTTGCCGGCACGGCTCTGGCGCTTGTCGGCGTCACGAGGTGCTTTGCGGAGGGCGACAGGGAGCTGCACATTCTGCGCGGCGCCGATTTCGCAATCCAGCCCGGTGAAATGGTGGCGCTGGTGGCACCATCAGGCACCGGAAAATCGACCCTTTTGCACATTGCCGGATTGCTGGAACACCCGGATAGCGGCGACGTCTATATCGGCGGTGCCAATTGCGCCGAGCTGGATGATGACGCCCGGACGTCGATCCGCCGTCATGACGTCGGTTTTGTCTATCAGTTTCATCATCTGCTGCCGGAGTTCACCGCGCTCGAAAACATCATGATGCCGCAGATGATTGCGGGACTTTCCAGGGATGAGGCCGCCGTGCGGGCTCAGGAGCTGCTGGATTACATGCGCATGGGCGAGCGTGGTGGGCATCGGCCATCGGAGCTTTCCGGCGGCGAGCAGCAGCGCGTCGCCGTCGCCAGGGCTGTTGCCAACGCTCCCCGGGTCCTGCTGCTGGATGAGCCCACCGGCAATCTCGATCCGGAAACGGCCCATTACGTCTTTGAAGCACTCAAGGCCCTGGTCCGGGCATCCGGCGTTGCGACGCTGTTTGCCACACACAACATGACGCTGGCCGCTCAGATGGACCGCTGCGTGACATTGAAAGACGGCCACCTCATCCCGTTCTCCCTTTAACCGATACTCATCTGCCGGCAGCGGGGCCAACCTGCCGCGGGTGAAGCTCGGTGCTCTGGCTCGCAAATAAGCGCGGCAGAACATAAGGGAAACACTAGGCTGGTTCCCCATCTTAGCAAGGAAGTTCAAAAAAGAGAACAAAAGGGGTTGATAAGAGAACATAAATGGAACATGATCAGCTCATGGGATGTTTATTCGTGTTGGAGAGACAGATGATCCACATGGCTCGTGACTTTGCTGCATTCGGTTCCATGGTTGTTTTTTGCGCGACACTCGCCGTCTGGGGTGATGTGTTGATGGCGCTCGGCTAACCGGCCTGCCGAGACTGTTCCTGGCCGGTGGTCTTTTGAGACCGGCATAAAGACAGGTAAAGATGCCTGTCTGCAGTGAACAACGGTGATGACCCGCACACATGTGTCCGCGGCGGGTCGACAGAGGCGGCCGGACACGGTTCACTTGGCGGTGATTCTGAATGACCGGGAGACGGTGTCTCCAAGCCGAAGTGATATGCCATGTCCAGCCAGCCCGAAGGTTCCTCTCAAATATCCGATGCGTCCGCATCGTCCGCAGGTGATGACGCCGTCGCGGGCAAGGTCGGATATGTGCATCTCAGGGTGCATTCGGCGTTGTCGCTTCTGGAAGGCGCCTTGCCGATCAAGAAGCTTCTGGATCTTGCCAAGGCTGACGACCAGCCGGCTCTTGCCATCACAGACAGTGGCAATCTGTTCGGCGCGCAGGAGTTTTCCGCCAAGGCCTGGGGCGCTGGCATTCAGCCTATTATCGGTTGTCAGCTGTCGGTCGCCTT
>JBNKOQ010000111.1:0-9318 GCA_050294735.1 Roseibium sp.
AAGGCGAACGGGGGCTGTGCTCTTCGAGGCGTTTTGGGCTTCAATTGTCATGAGTGTCTTCTCCCAATTTGTTTTGGCTTTAGCTATCCGAAAAGGTTTCTGCATTAGGTTTCCCAGCGGAAACCAAACTGTCGAAGGGAATATCGTGCCGTTTTATTCGTCTGCACCCGCTGAAGGGGGCGGGAACGCTGTGACGTCGTCTGCGGCTGGGAAGGCCGAGGTGTCCGTCATTGATAGACTTGGCGGACCGGTGCTGGCAGTCATGCTGTTTGTCACAGCCTTTGCCTGCGTCCAGGCTACTCTGCAGGGATGGGATATCTTCTGGAACTTCCCCAAAACGGTTGTTCAAGCAGGCAATGAAGATCTGACAGCCTTTTACAGGGCCTCTGACCTGATGAATGAGGGCAGGGCAGCGGAGGCCTATGATCCGGATGTGTTTCAGGCGGGGTTGTCTGGGGAAAACCGCCGGCTGTTGATGCTCAATCCGCCGCACTTTTTCTTGTTCATCAAACCCATGGCCTACTGGGACTACGGTGCGGTCAGAGCACTTGTGATGGTTGTGTTGGCGTTGGGGTTTGTCATGCTTGCCCGAATGAGCCGGACTGATTGGCTCATGGCCCTGCTTTTGGTCTGTTCGGGTGGTGCCTATTACACGTTTAGCAGGCTCAACATCTCGGTGCTGGTGGTGGCTGCGATTGTGTTTGCGCTGACAAACGCTGAAAAGCGGCCAATACTGGCTGGAGTTGCCTTGGCTTTCGCCACGGTCAAGCCGCAGTACGGTTTGCTGGTGCCTGTCTTCCTGATCGCTGGAGGGTATTGGCGTGCGTTCTGGGCGGCGAGTGCCGCCACGCTTTTGCTGCTCGCCATCTCCTGGTGGCATGTCGGCGCGGATGTTTGGCAGGCCTATTTTGCAGCCTGGCACCATGAGGCCTATTCCGACTATGCGGCGGTGGCCGCGCCGGGAAATCTCTCCGTGCAGAGCGCAGCCGGCAAGTTGGGCGCACCACTGTGGCTGCGCAGCGTCTGCCAAGTCCTGGCTGTACTGCTGGGAAGCGCTTTGATATGGCGCTTGTCGAAACGATTGCCACATCGCTCCCTGATCGGCATCACGCTCCTGGCGAGCGGTTTTGCCGCGCCTTCGCTGATGTATTACAGCTGGGCGATTTTCTGCGCGGGGCTGTGTTTCCTGCTGGCCGAGCGCCATCCTTGGCCGGTTCACTTGCAAGCGGTTGCCGGACTGCTTTGGCTGCAGCCAATCTGGGCAACGGTGCTGTTCAATCTCTATCCGCAAATCGCGCAGTCCTATTCGCTGCTTGTGACGGCCAATATCGCTCTGACCCTTGTTCTGAGCGTCCGTTTCGCGGCAAGCCGCGAAACGGTTCACAGGGAAGCGGATCAGGCCTGACGGGATCAACCCGCTTCTCTGTTGTCTTGCCGGTCGTCAGGCGAGACCCAGCATGCGCCGGTTCTTCGCATCGTCACTGCCGCCGCCGGCAAAGTCATCGAAGGCATGTTCCGTGACACGGATGATGTGGTCGGCGATGAACGGTGCGCCTTCCGCTGCCCCGTCTTCCGGATGCTTGAGGGCGCATTCCCACTCCAGAACAGCCCAGCTGTCATAGTCATAAGCCGCGAGCTTGGAGAAAATCCCGGCGAAGTCCACCTGACCGTCACCCAGGGAGCGGAACCGTCCAGCCCGGTTGACCCAGGGCTGATAGCCGGAATAGACGCCCTGGCGGCCGTCCGGATTAAACTCCGCGTCTTTGACGTGGAAGGCCTGGATCCGCTCATGGTAGATGTCAATGAAGGCCAGATAGTCGAGCTGTTGCAGGACGAAATGCGAGGGATCGTAGTTGATGCAGCAGCGCGTGTGGCCATTGAGTGCATCCAGGAACATTTCGATGGTGGCGCCGTCGAAGACATCTTCCCCTGGATGGATTTCATAACAGACGTCGACGCCGTGTTCGTCGTAGACATCGAGGATCGGCTTCCAGCGCTTTGCCAATTCCTCAAAGGCCGTGTCGATCAATCCCGCAGGACGCTGCGGCCAAGGATAGACATAAGGCCAGGCGAGGGCGCCGGGAAAGCTGACACTGGCATTAAGACCAAAGTGACGGCTGGCAACGGCCGCCTTTTTCATTTGATCGACAGCCCACTCGGTGCGCGCTGCCGCATTGCCATGCACGGCTTCCGGCGCAAAGGCATCGAAAGCCTCATTGAAGGCAGGATGAACGGCCACAAGCTGACCCTGAAGGTGGGTGGAAAGTTCCGTGACCTCCAAGCCCTTGTCCGCCAGCATTCCCTTGATATCGTCGCAATATCCTTTGGACGCGGCAGCCTGCTCAAGATCGAACAGACGACCGTCAAATGTCGGAATTTGCAGCCCTTTGTAGCCAAGATCGGCGGCCCAGCCAGCAATGCTCTCAAGCGAATTGAATGGCGCCGTGTCGCCAGCGAACTGCGCCAGGAACAGTCCTGGCCCCTTCATGGTCTTCATCTGTACTCTCCAAAACAAAAAAGGGCGGGCATCCCCCTCGTCGGATGCCCGCCAAGATTGGCCCGCCTTGATTAGAAAGGCGAGTCTGGGAAATAGTAGTTTTCAGCATTTTCCGGTGTGACCAGAGGTGCTCCGAGAACAAAACGTCCGGTTACCGGCGCATTGGAAACGTAGTTCAATGCGGTCAGCTCGATGGCCGTAGCGATCATCGCAGGGGGATAGAGAACGTCGGCCGGAACCAGACGGTCATTGTCCATAACCCGCTTGATGATGTCCTTCATTCCAGCACCACCCAGAATGAACAGCTCATCCTCACGCCCGGCCTGTTTGACAGCTTCGATCACCCCGATGGCGATATCGTCGTCCTGGGCCCAGACTGCATCGATCTTCGGAAAACGGGAGAGGAAGTCCTGCATGACTTCAAAGCCGTCGTCCCGGTTCCAATTGGCGTGCTTCATGTCGAGGACCTTGATCTCCGTGCCTTCAATCTCCTTCATGAAGGCATCAACCCGCTCCTCGTCGATAACGGTCGGGATGCCGCGCAGCACGACAATATCGCCTTTACCGCCAAGCTTTTCCTTCATGAACTCCGCGGAAACCCGGCCAAGCTCGGGGTTGTTGCCGGCGACATAAAGATCTTCGATACCCGGCTGGCTCAAGCCACGGTCAACAACGGTGATGAAGGCGCCGCTCTGTTTGACCATACGCACCGGGTCCGTCAGAGGTTCGGATTCAAAAGGCAGAATGACCAATGCGTCGACATGATGCACGCTGACCAGATCCTCCAGATCATTGGCTTGAGCGGAGGCATCAGCCGCCGTCACGAGGATCATGTCGATGTTCGGATAGAGCTCTTCCATCCGGTTGATCGCCACGTTGGCATGATAATTCAGGCCGCCCGTCCAGCCATGGGTGGCGGATGGAATGGATACGCCGATTTTGATCTGGTCAGCGGCGATAGCGCTCCCTGCAAACGGCGCGGTAACGAACATGGCAACAGCTGCCGTCAGTCCCAGGATTTTTCTTTTGATGTTCATTTTGTTCCTCCTCTCCCTGTTTTCCGGGATATCCCGGTCATACGCCCGCCGGGAATTGCGGCGCGTAAATTCCAAATTCGGCTTCCTTGAACCTCAGTCCCCCTGCCGCTTCCAGCCGCCCCGTTGCAGCCAGACGGCAACGATGATGATGACACCCTGCATGGCACCGTTCAGGTAGTTGGAGATCAGGTCGGTCAAATTGAGGATGTTGCCGATCATGGTCAGCATGATCGCGCCGATGACCGTTCCGCCGATGCGGCCCGACCCGCCCTTGAGTACCGTGCCGCCGATGATGACGGCTGCGATTGCCTCCAGTTCCCACAGCACGCCGGTGGAAGAAGATGCGGAGCCGAGCCGGGGGACATAGATAATGGTGGCCAGCGAGACACAAAGGCCTTGAACGATATAGGTCAGGGTCTTGGCCCGGTTGACCTTGACCGCCGAATAGCGCGCCACGGCTTCGTTCGAGCCGATGGCTCTGCAGTGGCGGCCAAAGGCTGTACGGTTGAGAATGATCCAGCCGACCACGGCAACGACCGCGAAGACAATCACCGGGATCGGGACGCCAAGTACGTGCCCGTAGTAAAAAGGCCGGTAAGCACCGCGGATGGAAAAGTCCAGTGAGAGGGTGCCGCCGTCTGCAAAATAGGTCACCAGAGAGCGGAAGATACCCATTGTTCCCAGCGTGACGATAAAGGCCTCGATCTTGCCTCTGGTCGTCACCAGCCCGTTGACAGCCCCGGCCAGCAGGCCGAGCAGCAGAGACAGAACAATTCCGCAGCTGATGATGACGGCGGCATCGCTGGTCACCCTCATCAATGTGTTCATCGAGATAATCATCACGCCGGAGATCACGGCAGCCATCGCACCAACGGAAAGATCTATGCCGCCGGCGGTGATGACGAAAGTTGCTCCGACCGCGATGATGCCGATGAAAGCGCTGCGCGTCAGGATGTTGGATATATTGCCTTCCGACAGAAAGGACGTATTGAGAACGGTGCCCAGAACCATGAGGGTCAAGAGCGCCAGAAACGGGCCCCAGGCTTTAAGGTTGAACGAGGCCGGCATGGCTGAAGCGGGCCTACGAAGCAAGGTCTGCATGAATGTCTATTCCCCCCGTTGCGCCGCGCGTTCCGTTGCCTTTCAGGCCGGTCGCATAGCGCATGATTTCATGTTCTTCGATCTCATCCCCGCTCAAGATCCCCATGAGGCGGCCCGAGCGCATGATTGCCACCCTGTGGCTCATGCCGATGATCTCCGGCATCTCCGATGAGATCAGGACGATGGATTTGCCCTCAGCGGCAAGCGCGGCGATGAAATTGTAGATTTGCTGTTTGGTGCCGACATCGATGCCGCGGGTCGGCTCGTCGACGATCAGGATGTCCGGATCGATTTCCAGCACTTTGCCAAGCAGAAGCTTTTGCTGATTGCCTCCCGACAGGGCGCCAACCGGGATCGAGCGGTCGCGGACCCTGATGTCGAACCGGCGGATAGCCCGCTCCAAGGCTTCTTCTTCAAGTGCGTCGTTGATCAGCCCCTTATTGCAGAACTGATGCAGCGCGAAGAGCGTGAGGTTGATTTTCAGCCCGGCGTTGAGCAGCAGCCCCTGACCTTTGCGGTCCTTGGTGAGATAGGCAATGCCCTGGTTCCTGGATTGGTCCAGAGAGGTGAAATTCACCGGTTCGCCGTGCAATCTGGTTGTGCCGTCTGTTTTCTGGCGCAGTCCGATGACTGCCTCGAACAGGGCGGAGCGTCCGGAGCCGATCAGACCGGCAAAGCCCAGAATTTCCCCTTTGCGCAGACCGAACGAAATGTCCTGCAGTGCCGCGCCGGCACTGAGCCCGTCAACCTCCAGAACAAGGGGGGCATCCACGTCCGGCTCGTCCTTTGGCGGGAACATATCGGACAAATCCCGGCCTACCATCTGCCGGGCCATATTGTCTTCGCTCAAACTGGATGCGGACGTGGTTACGATCTGATGCCCGTCGCGCAGCACGGTTACCCGGTCGGCAAGCGCCTTTACCTCGTCCAGCTTGTGCGAAATCAGCACAATTCCAACCCCCCGGTCGCGCAGAAGGCGGATTTGCTCAAAAAAAGCGGTGGTTTCGTCCGGTGTCAGCACGGCGGTCGGTTCGTCCATGATCAGAACACGGGTGTTGCGCGCCAGAGCTCGCGCTATCTCGACGAATTGCTTCTGGGACACAGACAGATCAGCCACGATTGCGTCGGGGGAGATGCCCACGTTGAGATCTTGCAGCAGATCTTCTGTTTTCCGGCGCATGGCCTCGTGGTCCGTGAACCAGCCCTTGCGAATTTCCCGGCCAAGAAAGATGTTTTCCTCGACCGAAAGCTGTTCGGCCAGGTTGAATTCCTGGTGGAGAAGTACGATCCCGAGGTCTTCAGCTTGACCGTCCGGGGGCAGGGTGGCTGTTTCGCCATCCAGCAAAAGCAGGCCGGATGTGGGCTGATGGTATCCGGAGAGGATTTTCATCAGCGTGGACTTGCCCGCGCCATTTTCGCCGATCAGAGCATGAATTTCACCCGGCAGGATATCGAAGTCGATGCCGAAGAGAACCTGAATATCGCCGAACGATTTGGAAATATGGCGTGCGCTCAAGATGGCGCTGCCGGTTGCTTGCGCCGGCCGCGGTTCTTCGCGGGCTCCTGTCCGGTTGCTCATTTCATCCTCCCGATGAGGTCGCGATGCCGAAAGAATGACGATGTTTCAACATGGCGGCGGGGCACAGCGACTTTACGCTTGCACCCGCCAAGTGACCTCGGTTCCTCCCAGTTGCTGACTATGTAAACGTTTTCATTTCTTATGTAAAGGTTTACATTGATGTGCTATGGGACGGTGGTGTCGTGCTTGCGCCAGGTGGAGAAAATCGCCTAAAAGCACAGGACTGTGGAGGGAATAAGCGCTTGAAAGTGCGTGATACGGCGACAATTGAAGATGTGGCGCGAATGGCCGGTGTATCAATTGCGACCGTGAGCCGGGCTATCCATCATCCGGGTAAGGTCGCGGAGACGACCCGTAAAAAGGTCAATGCGGCCATCGCACAAACGGGCTTTACCGCCAACGCCATGGCGCAGAGCCTGCGCAGCAGGTCTTCCAAGATGATCCTGGCCATGGTGCCGGATATTTCGAACACGTTTTTTGCCAATATTCTTCTGGGGTTAGAGGCTGTGGCCAACCGCAGGGGCTACGGTCTGCTGATTGGCAACACGGAAAATGATCCGCAAACCGAGGCGACCTATCTGAATTATACAAGGTCCAACAAGGCCGACGGAATGGTTCTGCTGACAGGGCATCTGCCGTATGGGGCGGCTGAAGTGCGGCAGCATTTGCCGCCGGTGGTTGCTGCATGCGAGGCGATCCAGGATGAGACGGTGCCGTTTGTCGGGGTGGATAACCGGCATGGCGCGCGGGTGGCGATTCGTCATCTCGTTGAGCTGGGTCACCGGCGCATTGCCTTTATCTCCGGTCCGGTGAACAACATTCTGTCGATCGAGCGGCAAGCCGGTTACGAGGAGGCTTTGGTGCAGATGGGCCTGCCGGTGGATCGGGAGATGATCCTCGAAGGGGATTTCACCATTGAGTCTGGCCGTCTTGCTGTCGAGCGGCTGTTTATCCGCGATGCGCTGCCAACCGCGTTTTTTTGCGCCAATGACGATATGGCCATCGGTGTGCTGCTGGCCCTCAATCAGCGCCGTTACAAAGTACCCGAGGATTTCTCGGTGTTCGGGTTTGACGATATTCCGTTTTCCAGCTGCACAACGCCACCACTCACCACAATCCGACAGCCACGCCGATTAATCGGCGAGGCCGCGATGACGATGATGCTGGATATGGTCGAGGGCAAGCCGGTGCAGGCGGGGCGCTCCATCCTGCCAATAGAGTTGATCGTTCGCGGCAGCACAGCGGCGCCGCCAGTCAATCGGCCAC
Organism: Roseibium sp.; assembly: GCA_050294735.1. Classification (GTDB taxonomy): domain Bacteria; phylum Pseudomonadota; class Alphaproteobacteria; order Rhizobiales; family Stappiaceae; genus Roseibium. The sequence goes on from JBNKOQ010000111.1 coordinate 7,481, forward strand.
GGCCACGTCAGAGTTAGCGGCTTGAACTTGTTCCTGGCTGTTGAAGTCGGTGGGCGGGCGGTAAGAAAGTGACTGCAGCTCAGAGGGGGAGACCCCTCCGATCAAGGACAGGACTTTGCGTGCAAGATCCCGCCCTGCCTCACGGAAGTCCTCGTCGATAACTTTCAGGCCTGGCCGAAACCATTTCAGCATGTCGAATGACGACTGTTTCGAAACGATGTCGACATCCTTGCCCAGGGTGAAGCCTGCCTGTTCCACTCCGATCGAGGCACCGATTCCGGCTCCGCCACTGCCGCACACAATCCCATCGGGATGCTGCGGACTGCTCATCAGTCTGCGTATCGTGTCGGCGATTGTCTGGATGTCGTGATCAATCGTCAGGGCGCTGAGTGGCACCTGTTGCAGGTCGTACCGGGCAATGCCTTCAAGAAAGCCGTCGCTCATATGGCGGGAGTAGGTCAGAGTGTGCGGCGGCCCGAGAAGGGTGAGCCGCTTGCGGCCGCGTTTCTGCAGGATCTCCACCGCATCGCGGGCGAAGGCCGTATTGTCGTAGTCGTGGAAGGCGTGCACAATCCCCATGTCCGTCCGGCCATGGGTCGCAAAAGGCATCTTCTTGTCGTGAAGATATTTAACCCGTGGATCTTCAGGTTCGGTGCGGGACAGGATGACGCCGTCTGCTGAGCCTGTTTCGACAACGTAGCGCACCGGATCCATCGGGTCGCTTGTGTGCGTGTAGGGTGTGACCACCAAGTGATAAGGTGTATCAGCCAGAACTTCCGAAATGCCTTGGATCATCTGACTTGTCAGGCCAACGATTTCCTCTTCCGTGTTCAAAATCAGGCTGATGACATTGGTTTTGCCGGTGCGCAGGCGCACGCCCGCGCGGTTGGGACGGTATCCCACCTGATCGGCAACGAGACGGACTCTCTTCTTGGTCGCCGCGCTGATGTCCGGTGCATCCTTTAGAGCCTTGGACACGGTGGTGATGCCGAGGCCGGTCATAAACGCAATTGTTTTGAGGGTTGGGCGGCCCTCTACAATCCGCTGCTCCGGTACTTCAATCGAAGAAGTCGGAGGCCGGTTTTTGTCAAATGTCTCGGTCACGTATCGGATCCTCGGCGGGTCGGTCTCGTCAGTCCGGTTCTTCTAGTATGCCTGCCGTCGGCTGGGAAGCAGGTTCCGGGCGAAGGTCTGAAGATTACAGCGCATGCGGATCAATGGCGTGGTTGCAAGGCTTTCATATTTCGCGGCGGAAGTGATATCCATCAATACTAAAACGTTGCAGGAAAATCGCAAGTTTTTCCTGTTTAGCGGCTGAATTTGTACTTTCTTGTTCGTGAAATAATGCAGTTGCGAAGAGCTACTAATGCGAGTTTATGGGGTGTTTTGTGAGTTGAAAAACAGTTGTTAATACAAAGAAGTATGGTGAAAAACGAAGAATTTCCGCGTATTTTTACATGGCGAAAATGGCGTGGGGTATTGCGAGTCTTCGCAGCTGCACAGCTACTTTTGGATGTGCCATTGAAATTTGCCGAGGGGCATATTAGGCTCCAACTATAACGTTGCAGTAAATTGCAGTTATGGGAGGAAATGTAATGCGTGGAATGACCAAGGTTGGAATGTTGATGGCTGCTGTTGCCTTGCCTGTGAGCGGAGCGATGGCAACCGATCTGGAGGTGACGCACTGGTGGACATCCGGCGGTGAAGCCGCGGCTGTTGCCGAGTTCGCGAAAGCGTTTGATGCAACTGGCAACAAGTGGGTGGATGGTGCCATTGCCGGATCGGGGGGGACGGCCCGGCCGATCATGATTTCCCGTATTACAGGTGGCGACCCGATG
>JBNKOQ010000112.1:0-9312 GCA_050294735.1 Roseibium sp.
GCTCGTCAACCGCCTGAAGGCAAGCAGTCTCGGCACACAGCTGGTCGGCCTGCTGCTTGTCGCCGTTGTCGCCGCACAGGCGATCAGCATCTGGCTGTTTCACGACGAGCGCCGGCTTGCGCTGCTGGAAGTTGCCCGTGACAATGTTCTCATGCGCTCGGTTTCCATGGTCCGGCTGCTGGAGGAAACCCCTGTCCGCTACCACCCGCAGATCCTGGCGGCCTCCAACAGCAGGTTCACCAGCTTCTGGATCAGCTCCAGCCCCTTTGTCACCGAGACAACCGGACTGGACACTGAAGTCCGGCTGGAGCGCTATCTCAGCACACAATTTTCGCCGGCCCGCACAGTTCATCTCGACTTGCGAGCCCTCGGCAACGGACGGCCACACTTCAAACCGGAAACCCGCCACGATCCCCCGCCCCCGCGCTCGATTTCCGAGCACATGAGACATCTGGCCAAACGGCCGCCCGATCTCACGCTGTCCATTCAGCTGGATACCGGCGAATGGTTCAATGTGGCGACGGACTACAGGCCGCCGCCACGCACCCTTTTGCCCCTGGCGGTTCAACTGGGCCTGACCATTCTGGCTATCGTTCTGATCGTTGCTCTGGCTGTCCGCCGGGTGGCGCGGCCCTTGCGTCATTTGGCAAGTGCGGCGGAAAAACTCGGGCGCGGGGAAGAGATGCCGCCGCTTTCGGCCGAGGGTCCCATGGAGGTCCGGGCCGTGACCCGCGCGTTTAACGACATGCAGGACAGGCTGACCCGGTTCGTGTCGGACCGGACACGGATGCTCGCGGCGATCAGTCATGACCTGCGAACGCCGATCACATCCCTGCGGCTGAGGGCTGAATTCATCGAAGACGATGAGAACAGGGAGAAGATCATCGAGACACTTGAGGAAATGTCGCAGATGACCGAGGCTGCCCTGTCCTTTGCGCGGGACGAAGCCGTCAAGGAAGCGCCGATCCGCACCGATCTGACAAGCCTGCTTGAAAGCCTCGCGGACGACCAGCAGGATCTTGGGCATTCCGTTTCCGTCACCGACGGCGACCGGATCGTCCTGTCCTGCCGACCGCTTGCCCTCAAGAGGGCGTTCCGGAACCTGATCGAGAATGGAATCCGTTATGGCGGAACCGCCGAGGTCGTCATCCAGCAGCGCCCGGACGAAGCTGTCGTCCGCTTGAGAGATAAAGGCCCAGGCATTCCTGAAGACAGGCAGGAGGATGTGTTCGAACCCTTCGTCCGGCTGGAGGAATCGCGCAATGAAGAGACCGGCGGGATCGGCCTTGGCCTTGCGATCACGCGGTCGATCATCCACGCCCATGGCGGGACAATCGAGTTGCGCAACCATCCGGACGGCGGCCTTGAAGTCACTGTCCGCCTGCCGATTGAAAAAACCTCAGGACGCTGACGGCCCGAAGGCAGCCAAGCTGTCCTCAGGTGCCTCGTCCCGCTCATCCATGCCGTAATCGCGGATCACACTCGCGATGCGCAGGCGGTAATCCTTGAACAGGACATTCCGGCCCGCGGACTGAGCCTTGCGGTGCGCCATGACATTGCGCCAGTCATCGAGCGCCTTTTCATCCCGGAAAACCGACAGGGAGAGCAGTTTCCCAGGCGTGGTCAGGCTTTCGAAACGCTCGACGGACACAAACCCGTCGATATCCTCCAGCACTGGTTTCAGGCTCGCAGCGATGTCGAGATAGCGCGCCTTGTGCTCTTCACGCGGATAGACCTCGAATATGACGGCAATCATGGCATCCCCTCCTCAGGATATTTTCGTCAGATCTGGCGTGGATGCGAGCTTCAGGAACGTCCGGTCCTCGCGCAACAGGAATTTCTCGCTCTGGGCGAATTCATAGTTCTCCCGTCCCAGGGGATCTTCTGCAAGACGCTTGCGATAAGCCTCATAGTCCGCGAGGCTTTCAATATTGTAGACACCGTAGGCCAGTGTGCTCGAGCCTTCATGAGGCGCGAAATAGCCAATCAGATCCGCACCGCAACGGGGAATGGCTGTGCCCCAGTTCCGGCAATACTGCTCAAATGCAGCCTTTTTGGTCGGGTCGATATGATATCGGATGAAACAGGTAATCATGTCAGGTCCTTTCGGGTTGGAGGCTCATCGTGTGCCACATTGCCTGACGGTGATGCTTCGTCTACGATCGAACTATGAAAGACGGACCTGATATAGCCTTGATCGGAGCGCTGATTGGCGATCCCGCGCGCGCCAACATGCTGACCGCCCTCATGAGCGGCAAGGCACTCACCGCCAGCGAGCTGGCAGCCGAGGCCGGGATCACCCCGCAAACGGCGAGTGCGCACCTGTCGCGGCTAAGCGAGGCAGGACTGATCGGCCAGCGCAAGCAGGGCCGCCACCGCTACTACGCTCTGGCGGACGAGGATGTTGGCGCTGTGCTGGAAAGCCTGATGGGGCTTGCGGCCAAGAACGGACACCTGCGAACGCGCACCGGGCCCAAGGACCCGGCCTTGCGGAAAGCCCGGATCTGCTACGACCATCTGGCCGGCGATCTTGGCGTCCGGATCTACGACAGTCTTCTGTCCAACGGCCACCTACTGGAAGCGGAGGGCCAGGCTCTGGAACTCACAGCCACCGGAGAGGTTTTTCTGAATACGCTCGGGATCGATGTCACGCGGTCCAGAGTATCCCGGCGCATCCCCTGCCGCGCCTGTCTCGACTGGAGCGAACGGCGCTATCATCTGGCCGGAACGGTCGGCCAGGCCCTGCTTACCAAGATTACGGATCTCGGATGGGCGCGCCGAAGCAAGGGATCAAGGCTGGTCCAGTTTACGCAGGCTGGAGAGAAAGCTCTTCTGGAGGCATTTCCCGTCGCAAAATAGGTCTGCCGGAAATGCCCCATCAATCTCCCGCTAGCGTCTCCCCAACCAGCGAAAACCCGGCTTGGAAGCCGGGTCAAATCGATAACAAACAACATTATTTTTTAGAGAAGCCCAAGGGCCTGCTGTTGAGCGCTCATCTCGATGGGGCCATGCGCTAACAGAAGATCTACCGGCTTGCCAGCTTGGCGTATTTGACCTCCGACAGAAACCTGTAAAGCTTTCCAGGCAACCAGGGCAAACGGTCTCGATTGTAATCCTGACGGTGATTGACGAGCATCGTTCGGGCAATATGCACATTCATGGGTCGTCTCCTTTTTTCGTTCTCGTTGACTTTAGGGTGTCACGACCTGACGAGAACTATATTAGCGCACTGCGTGCGCTTTTCAAGGCGTACTCAGTGCATTTTTCGGACTTCTCTCCAATTACCCCTCACCAGCACTCGCAATTTCCGCCTGTAACCAGCGTTCAAGCGCCTGAAAACCTTCTGTTTCCGCCTGAGTCGCGGTGGCGACAAGCCAGTAAGCTGAGCTCACGGGCACCGGCTCTCCTACCCTTTCCAGAAACCCTGAAGCCAGATCGTTTTCAATCAACAGCGTTCGCCCAAGCGCAACCCCCATCCCGCCGATTGCTGCCTGCAAAACAAGATCGGCCCGGTCAAAGCTGGCAACCACCGCCGGGTTCTCAACCTGCCAGTGGCGCCCGGCAAAATAGGTTTGCCAGTCGGCATCCGTTCCATCTCCTGCACTCCGCCGGTCCGCCAGAAGCCCGCCTTCCGGTGAGACGCAAAAATCACGGGACAATTCGCTGGCCAAATAGCCCGGACGCGCCACAGGAATGAGCTCTGCCTTGCTCAGCAGCACCGAATAGAGCCCCGGATATGGTCCGTTTCCATAGCGGATTGCAGCCTGCACATGGCCTCCTCCGAGATCGGCAACGTCATCATCCACATCAAGCATCAGATCGAGCCCTGCAGCTTGAGCCTCCGGAAGTCTGGGAAGCAGCCATTTCATCGCCAGCGATGAAGACACGGACAACCGCAAAGAGCGCGTTGTCCGCAGGGCTTCCAGTTGCAGCAAGGCCTGTTCCCATGTCTCGAAGCACGCCCCGGCTGCAGCGCACAGGATGCGACCGACCGGCGTCGGATTGAGGCGCCTTGTGGTGCGCTCGAACAGCCTGGTTCCCAGAGCCTCTTCAAGCGCCAGGACCCGGTGGCTGACGGCCGACTGCTGAAGTCCGAGTTTCTCGCCAGCCCGCGTGAAGCTCTGCTCCTCGGAGATCGCCACAAGCATCTCGCTGCTCTTCATCAGTTTCCGCGTGAGCTCTTCATACTTATTCATGAATTTATTTCATTCATTAATTACTGGAAACCGCCAATAAACCAACGATATCATGATAATCAGAAAAACTCGAATTGGATTATATCATGAATATTTCAGGCAAACATATCCTCGCCCACATTGTCAGCAGCTTCATCCCCTCAAACGGCGGGCAAGCCCCGGACCACCCTCAGGGCAACCCGGCAGGCGTTGTGCTGGACGCGGACGGTCTTTCAGAGGCAGACATGCTGGCCATTGCGGAAAAGGTCGGACTGTCTGAAACGGCCTTCGTCTCGAAGTCCACCACGGAAGGGTTCAAATTGGACTTCTTCACCCCCACCCGCAGGATCGCTCATTGCGGACACGCCACCATCGCGACCTTTAGCTATCTGGCGGAAACCGGCCGCGTTCCGGATGGTGAGACCTCCAAGGAAACAATCGACGGACCACGCAAGATCGTCATCAAAAACGGCGAAGCCTATATGGAACAACTCGCGCCCCGCTACGAAAAGGCCGAAAACTGGGCCAATCGCGATGTTTCCGGTATCGACGTGCTGGCCTCCCTCGGGATTACGGACAGCGATATTTCCGGGAATGGCGATCCTCTGTTGGTCAACACCGGCAACAGCTTCGTTGTCGTTGGGGTCAAGTCAGCCGCGGTCCTAGCGGGTCTTCAACCGGATCAAGCCGCGATTGAGGCCATCAGCGAGAAGCTCGATCTGATTGGCTACTACGTCTATACAACGGACGTGGCCGACGGCGCGGCGGATGCGACCACCCGCATGTTTGCCCCACGCTACGGCATCCCGGAGGAATCTGCGACAGGCATGGCCGCCGGTCCCCTGGCCTGCGTGCTGCGTGACAAGCTCGGCCTCCCGAAAACACATTTCCTCATCGCCCAGGGTCACTTCATGACCAAGCCGTCACCCAGTGAAATCAAGGTGGATCTCGACATTTTGGAAGGCCGCATTACCGGATTGATGGCCGGCGGACGTGGGCAGGTTATCAAAGAAGTCACAGTCACCATCTGAACAACAGCAGCATTAGAGAACACTGCTTCCCTGCAGGCTATTCCAGACTTCTCTGCTCGCCGTACAGATCCACCTAACGCCTGGGGACATCAGCTGCCTGCAAATTGTCTCTAAGCGCCTCAACAAATTCAGGCGTTAGCCGGCTTTTCGGCAGTGTATAAAATCGACGAGGGAGGAAATCCCGATAAATCAACCAAGTTCTGTCGTCTTCAGAGAAAGCTTGAAGCTCGCTCCATCTGACAGTGGTTTGTCCGTGCTTGCTTCGTTGAGCGAAGCACTCGGGCTGAACTTCATATGTGAACTCTTCCCTTAGAGCAGGCTGAGTCTTCAAAGCGAGCCTTCCATTCATTGCTATCGAGGCTCTTTGAGACAGCCAATAACCAGTCACGCTAGCCAGAGGCATAAGAACAGCAGCGACTGCCAAACCGAGAGCAAAATTTGTCGGCTCGACGGTCATGGTAAGGACCCCAATCCCGACAATGCTGACGAGAGCTAAGAATAACCATCGCCTCCTGTCACGCCATGCGGCACGCGCCGCGAGCCTATATGCATCGATGAAATCTTTGGTCTCATAGTGAAAAGTTACTTCTGGCTTGTCCGGCTTTCTCAAATAACGTACGGCAAGCTACGCGGCACCGGACGATGAAACAATGCACAATGAGCTCGAAGTACCGTTCAAGGACGCACCGAGCACCCACGGCATACCGCATGCAGCTTGACAACAGAGCAAAAAAGCCCCCCCCCGGCGGAGACCGCGGGGAGCTCTAATTGTTTTCCGGTCAATGGCTTCGTATCAGATCGCGTTTCTTGCCTAAATCCAAATCCCGCAGTCCGTGTCAGATGCTGTCGCCAGTTTGTTTTCCATGCTTTCAGAAAATCCGATCAAAACACCCATACGATCCCAGGATCCGTCCGACAGGCGTCCAAGCCAACCTTCTAAGCCGGCAGTATCTGCGTCCCTGTCTAATACGTTGTTGTAGAGCGAATTCACAAATTGGCTATCGCTTGTATCCGCACCGTAAAGCTGGACGAACTCCGCCGACTCGAGGAAAGCGCCGCTCATCTGCGTCAAGCTCAGCCCATTGTCCATTAGCCCGATATTATGTCCGAGGCCGGCCGTATCGGGTGTTCTGTCGAAGGCAGCTTTATAGAGGCGGTAACATTGACCAGCGTTTCCGTCACTGTCGAGACGGAGTGTTCCGTCGGAGAACTGAACTTCCTCAAAACCGCTCAAAACGTCCCGCTCGCCAAAAGAGCCGACGTACACCACCTCATTGCAGTCATCGACAAATGCATCGATCTTACTCGTCGAGGAAACGAAACGATCGAACCCGTCACCGACCGTGAAGTAAGATGGCGTGTCCGCGTCTTGAATCGTGTCGTCGCCGGAGGTCCCTCCGCTCGGATTCAGGATCCGCAACCCAGCTTCATTGGGCAGCACGATTATCGTTCCTCCGGAAACTCCGTCCAGACCGAGCTGTGTCTCAAAGCTGCCGTCGCCGTCGAGGTCCATTTCCAAAGTTGACCCGCCAGCCGCGCTCGTCAGCTTGACCTGGCTGGCTTGCGTGATACCGCCAATATTGATTTTCTCGCCATACTCGTAATCGGTGATTTTTTCTCCCGCGGAAATATCTCCAGGAGAAAAGACAAATTCGTCGTCCCCGGTGCCACCGGTGAGCGTATCGGCATCCGCCCCGCCGCGCAGAGTATCGTTGCCTTCGCCGCCATTTAAGCTGTCGCTGCCTTCCTCTCCGGCCAAATAGTCATTTCCGGTCCCACCGTTGAGCGTATCGTTCCCAAGCTCTCCATGAAGTTCGTCATTGCCGGCGTCGCCATTTAAAGTGTCGTTGCCACGCCCTCCGCCAATGAGGTCGTCACCGTCTCCGCCGTTCAGGGTGTCATTGTCGTCGCCGCCAACGATGGTGTCGGCTCCGGCCGCGGCAAAAACGATATCATCTCCCGCAAGGCCGAAAATAACATCGATGCCGCTCGTCCCTTCATGAACGCCGACGTTTTCCAGATCGATCATGGTTGCGGAGGATTGATCTGGCTCCACGTAAGTAAGACTGCTTTCTGCGGCCTGCTTGATCTTGATGGTTGTTGTCGGCGTGGAGCAGCAGTTCGCGTCGACCTGCAGCTTTCCCCGTTTGTCACCATCAAGAATAATCGTCCGATCAACGTCGCCATCCCCATCGAGGTCAAGCTTCAACTTTGTCTGATTGTTGGTTTTGTCGTATTCCAAACTCACATTTTGGGGTCTCAACCGGACACCGGTAATATCGATGTCTTCCTCAAATTCGTAATCTGTAATCCGGTCCCCATCATCCAGAGTTTCCCGGCCAGCATCGTTTGGATAATCAGTGTGGAAATGAAACTGGTCTTTACCGGCGCCGCCTGACAAGACGTCAGCGCCTTTCGTGCCATCGACATAATCATCTTCATCCGTCGGTGTATTCGTATTAGGCATCCTCTCCTCCATTGCCTGACGAGCAAGCTAAATCATAGCACATCTTCGGAATTAAGTTACTTGTTGAGCAGAAACACATCTTACATTCCGTAATTGCATGTCATAATTCACTAATTAAAACCATGTCAATGCAACCTAAAACAGAATTGATTCTCAGTTACTACTTAAGAACATTCGTTGCATTCTGCGATAAGGTTGCTTTATCGGCCGCGCCTCCGATTACGTCTCCTTGGCATTTCAGCTTGTTTCGATGGTTCGAGAATAGAGATGCAACACGATGCCCGCCCTTAGCTCACAAAAGCACACAAAAAAGCTCCCCGGCGGAGACCGCGGGGAGCTCTAATTGTTTTCCGGTCAATGGCTTCGTATCAGACCGCGTTTCTTGCCTTGAACTCGATCCGGCGGCGGTGCAGCACCGGCTCGGTGTAGCCGTTCGGCTGCTCGGTGCCCTTGAAGACCAGGTCGCAGGCCGCCTGGAAGCCAATAGACGCCTCGTAGTCCGCAGCCATCGGTTTATAGAGCGGGTCACCGGCATTCTGCTCATCGACCAGTTTGGCCATGCGCTTCATGGTTTCCATCACCTGGTCCTTGCTGCAGACACCATGACGCAGCCAGTTGGCGATGTGCTGGGAGGAAATACGCAGGGTGGCCCGGTCTTCCATCAAGCCGACATTGTTGATGTCCGGCACCTTGGAACAGCCAACGCCCTGCTCCACCCAGCGGACGACGTAGCCCAGGATCCCTTGCGCATTGTTGTCGAGTTCGGCCTGAATGTCTTCCGCCGACCAGTTCGGGCGCGTGGCCACCGGGATCGACAGGATGTCTTCCAACTTGGCCGCCTCACGGGACTTCAGCTCAGCCTGACGCTCCGCGACATTGACCTTGTGATAGTGCAAGGCATGCAGCGTCGCCGCTGTTGGCGAAGGCACCCAGGCGGTGTTGGCACCCGCCATCGGGTGACCAATCTTCTGCTCCAGCATGGCATGCATCAGATCCGGCATGGCCCACATGCCCTTGCCGATCTGCGCGTGTCCCGGCAGGCCACAGGCCAGCCCGACATCGACGTTGTTGTTCTCATAAGCGCCAATCCACGGCGCGGCCTTCATGTCACCCTTGCGGATCATCGGGCCAGCTTCCATGGAGGTGTGCATTTCATCGCCGGTGCGGTCGAGGAAGCCGGTGTTGATGAAGAACACCCTGTCCTTGGCCGCGCGGATACACTCCTTGAGGTTGACCGTCGTGCGGCGCTCCTCGTCCATGATACCCATCTTCAGTGTATTGCGCGCCATGCCCAGCGCATCTTCGATCCGGTCGAACAGCTCGCTGGCAAAAGCCACTTCTTCCGGACCGTGCATCTTTGGCTTGACGATATAGACAGAGCCTGCCCGGCTGTTTTTGCGGCAGCCGCCCGGCCCGATGTCGTGCAGCCCGATCAGCGAGGTGATCATGCCGTCGAGAATGCCTTCCGGCACCTCGTTGCCGTCCTTATCCAGCACCGCGTCGATGGTCATGGCGATGACCGAGGTCATCAGCGCGAGGAAGATCAGGAGGGCCGTGGAGGCGCGCCCCTCGGCCCGCTGCTCCGGGGTTGGGAGGGTGGTCGCGAACGGCATCAGAGCGCCTTGCGCGCAGCGAGCGC
>JBNKOQ010000113.1:0-9304 GCA_050294735.1 Roseibium sp.
AAGCAACCCCATTGCGGCTTTTTAAAGGTGCGCGGACCATAGTCTTAGAGGGTACGAATGCAAGAGGCACGTGCACCTAGCTCGAAAGCCTTGATGTTCCAGCAATTTAATTGGCCACCTCTTCGCATAAACTCGTTACTTTTCCGTATGGCCGCACGTGTCATTGCCGGGTCAGCACCTTGCCCTGTCCCCCTGTTTCGTCTAGGACAGCCGGGAATTCGAAGCCTGGATGGCCGTATCCAAACGGATCAACACAGCCGGGCTCAAAACCTTGCCGGGACAGACGTATCTATGGCCAAGAAACCGAATAAGCTGAAAGCACGCCTGCCGCGTGGTTTTGTCGATCGCTCCGCTGCCGATATCCGGGCAACGGATGAGATGATCGGCAAGATCCGCGAGGTTTATGAGCGCTACGGCTTCGATCCTGTTGAAACGCCCGCTTTTGAATACACTGACTGCCTCGGCAAGTTCCTCCCGGACACGGACCGTCCGAATGCGGGTGTTTTCTCCGTTCAGGATGACGACGAACAGTGGATGAGCCTGCGCTACGACCTCACGGCGCCGCTGGCCCGTCATGTGTCGGAGAACATCAACGAGATCCAGTTGCCCTACCGCACATATCGGGCCGGCTGGGTGTTCCGCAATGAGAAGCCGGGACCGGGCCGCTTCCGCCAGTTCATGCAGTTCGATGCAGATACGGTTGGCGCACCCGGCGTCCAGAGCGACGCGGAGATGTGCATGATGATGGCCGACGCCATGGAAGCCATTGGCATTCCGCGCGGCCAATACGTGATCCGCGTCAACAACCGCAAGGTTCTCGACGGCGTCATGGAAGCCATCGGTCTTGGCGGTGAAGACGATGCGGAGCGGCGGCTGACCGTGCTCCGGGCCATGGACAAGTTCGACAAGTTCGGCTCGGAAGGGGTCCGCCTTCTTCTGGCTGATGGACGGAAAGACGAGAGCGGCGATTTCACTGCTGGTGCGAACCTGCCAGAAGCTGCTATCGACGCCATTATTGAGATTCTCGAGGCCTCTGCCATCGACGATCTAATCGACTATACCAACGATCTGACGTTCAAGACGGCTGCCCTTTCCAAATTCGCGATCAACGCGCATTTCGATGCCGGGTTCCGAGAACTCAAGTTGATCTCCGATCTGGTGAAATCGGCAGGCTACCTGTCCAACCAGATCTCGATCGATCCATCTGTCGTCCGTGGCCTCGAATATTACACCGGCCCTGTCTACGAAGCAGAGCTGTTGTTCGACGTCACCAACGAAAAGGGCGAGAAGGTCCAGTTCGGCTCTGTCGGCGGCGGCGGACGTTATGACGGGCTCGTCAAGCGCTTCGTTGGCCGCGACGTGCCGGCGACCGGCTTTTCCATCGGTGTTTCCCGGCTGATGACCGCCCTGAAGAACCTGAACAAGATCGGTTCGAACGAGGTGGTCGCTCCGGTTCTGGTCACGGTCATGGACGGCGACACGGAAGCACTCGGACGCTATCAGAAGATGGTTCAGGACCTGCGTCAGGCCGGCATTCGCGCTGAAATGTATCAGGGTAACTGGAAGAAGTTCGGCAACCAGCTGAAATATGCCGACCGCCGCGACTGCCCGATTGCAATCATCCAGGGCTCGGACGAACGCGATGCCGGGGAGCTGCAGATCAAGGACTTGATCGAGGGCAAGCGCCTGTCAGCCGAGATCGAGGACAATGTCACCTGGCGCGAAAGCCGTCCGGCGCAGATCACCATCAAGGAAGGTGACCTGGTCGAGACCATCCGCAGCTTGCTCGCGGAGCAGGCGGAAGACCGCAAGCGTCAGGGCGGAGGAGCCTGAAAATGACTGCCAGTCCGCTCGCAGTGACAGACATCGAGGCCGTGCTCACCCTGTTTCAGGACGCCGGTCACAGGCCGGTGACACCTCCGATCCTGCAGCCTGCCGATGTGTTCCTGGATCTGGTCGGCGAGGATATCCGCCGCCGGTTGTTCCTGACCAATGGGACGGATGGACGGGACCTGTGCCTGCGACCGGACTTCACCATCCCGGTCTGCCGGTGGCACCTTGAAAACGGCGCGTCATCCCGCAAGGCCGACTATTGCTATCATGGCCCTGTCTTTCGTCAGCGCACGGACGGCCTGGGGGAAATTCCGCAACTGGGCGCCGAAAGCCTGGGGCGGGACGACATTGCATCAGCGGACGCGGACATGCTGTCTCTGTCTGTCCAGGCAGTCACGGCATTCGGGGTCGAGGATCTCGATATCCGTATCGGCGACGAAACCCTGTTCGTTGCGGTTCTGGCCGGGCTTAACCTGCCCACAGTCTGGCAACGCCGTCTGCGCGACCTCTTTGGTGACACAGACAAACTGGCCGAAGCGATCAACCGCATGGCTGGAAGCGACGTTGCCAGCGATGAAGGACGGGACGTGCGTCTCGGTTTCCTGTCGGCGCTCGAAGGAGCCGACCCTCAGGCTGCTCATGCGATCGTCGAGGACCTGCTTTCCATTGCCGGCATTTCCGCCGTTGGCGGCAGAACTCCCAGTGAGATTGCTGACCGGTTTCTTGAGCAGGCGGCACTTGCAAGCGGCACCGGCGCCGACCCGAAAGCCGCCGAGATCCTGAAACGGTACCTCGGCATCGAGGGCCCGGCGGACAAGACTCTGCAGGAGCTTCAAGACTTTGCCGCAGGCACCGGCCTCGATCTTGCCCAGCCACTCGATGCATTCAAGGCCCGTCTCGAAGCCCTTGATGCCAAGGGCATTGCCGCGTCGCAATTGACCTTCGCCGCCGACTTCGGCCGCAGGCTCGACTATTACTCCGGCTTTGTGTTTGAAATTTTCGGCAACGATGCCAAGGCGGGCGAGCAACTTGTCGGCGGTGGCCGCTATGACAAGCTCGTGCGGCTGCTCGGAGCCGACACCGAAGTTCCAGCCATCGGGTTTTCGATCTGGCTCGACCGTATTGCCAAGATCGCCGGAGCCAGCAGATGACCAAGCTGACCATTGCCATTCCCTCCAAGGGCCGTCTTCAGGAAAACACCCACGCCTTTTTCGGGCGTGCCGGACTGAAGGTTCTGCAGCCGGGCGGTGCGCGTAATTACCGTGGTGCCATCAAGGGCCTCGCGGACGTCGAAATCGCCTTTTTATCCGCGTCGGAGATCGCCCGCGAACTGTCCGATGGGACCGTGCATTTCGGCATCACCGGTCTCGATCTCGTTCATGAAAACATCGCGGCGCCGGAGCAATCCGTCCACATCGTAACGCCGCTTGGGTTTGGCTCGGCGGATGTGGTCGTCGCCGTGCCGAAAGCCTGGATCGATGTCGAGACCATGTCGGACCTTGGCGATGTTGCCTCGGATTTCCGCAATCGTCACGGCCGCCGCCTGCGCGTGGCAACGAAATACGTCAATCTGACCCGGTCCTTCTTCGCCAGCCACGGCATTGCCGATTACAGGATTGTCGAAAGCGCAGGTGCGACAGAGGGGGCTCCGGCCGCCGATTCCGCCGAACTTATTGTCGATATCACCACCACAGGCTCGACCCTTCAGGCCAACAACCTGAAGATCCTTGGTGACGGCGTGATGCTGAGAAGCCAGGCTCATCTCGTTGCCTCGCTCAGCGCCGACTGGAGTGAAACGGCATTGGCTGGCGCGCGCGCCATCCTCGACCGGGTCGCCGCGGAAGAGCAGGCGCGAAACCACCGGCTGATCAAGGCCCGTGTCGCGGACCGGCAGGCAGCACTCACGGCAGCCGCCAAGTTTGGCTGCACGCGGCCCTTTGGAGAAGAGGACGACGGCTCCTCAGTCCTCTCCCTGCTCTGCCCGGATACCTGTGTGGCCGACTGTGCGAGGCAGTTGATCGCCTGCGGCGCGGAAAATGTAACCGTCGAAACACTTGAATATGTGTTCACCCGGGAGAACAGCCTGTTCAGTCCCCTGGCCGACAAGCTCGGCTGAAGGTCATGGCGTCCATGAGGTGGCGCTTTGAGAACGCGCCGATTTCCCCAGACGCTACGGCCGGTTGAAACCGTTTCTGGCGGCTTCGATAGCCTCCCGGCAACAGCAGCCTTCCAGATGGTCGTTGACCATACCCATGGATTGCATGAAGGCATAGATTGTGGTCGGACCGACAAAACTCCAGCCACGTTTTTTCAAGTCCTTCGACATGGCAACACTCTCCGGAGACGTCGCAAGGGATTTCGCCGTCTGGAAATCCAGTTGCAACGGCCGTGTCTCGGGCTTGGCCTCATAACGCCAGACATAGGCGGCCAGGGAGCCAAACTCGTCTCTCAATTCCAATGCCCGTGCAGCATTGTTGATCACCGAGTTGATCTTGCCCCGGTGCCGCACGATGCCCTTGTCCTGAAGGCAGCGCTCCACATCCGCTTCGGTAAATTCAGCAACCGTCTCGAAATTGAACCCGGCAAAAGCCGCCCGGAATGACTCGCGTTTACGCAATATGGTCAGCCACGACAGTCCGGCCTGGAACCCTTCCAGGCAGATCTTCTCAAACAGGCGGGTATCATCGGAAACGGGCCAGCCCCACTCCTCATCGTGATAGCGGCGGTAATCGTCCAGACCACCGTGCCACCAGCAGCGTTTCATTCCGTCCGGGCCAGTCAAAAGTCCATCGGTTTCCGAGTTGCTTGCTTGTGTCCGCGCGTCTGCCATACCGTCCCCAATGTTCCTTTTATGTTCCATTACAGACAACACAGTCATAATACAAGAGACAGGTCTCTTTCACTGTCCTGCCCCTATGATTAGACTGTGCCCTAACTAACTATCTTAAAAAGGAGATTCGGGATGAAGGCGATCAATATAGGTGAAAAACTCGCGGCCTTCTCAAGCCATTGGGATCCGCATGTGGTTTCCGACTACAATGACAACGATATCATGGTGGTCAAATTCAAGGGCGAATACCCCTTTCACAAACACGACACGACAGATGATTTTTTCTACGTCCTTGAGGGCGAGATGATCATGGACCTTGAAGGGCACCCCTCTCAAGTGGTCAAGGCCGGGGAACTTTTCGTGGTTCCCAAAGGCGTCGTGCATCGGCCACGGGCCGCTGAAGAGGTCAAGGTTCTCCTGATCGAGCCGAAGGGAGAACCCAACTCGGGCGACTCTGACCGGGCACCAGCCTCCAAACCCCGCATTTAAGCTGACGGCACAGGCTCAAAGAGAAGCCTCCCTTTAAATGCAAACGCCGCCCTGAGGGGCGGCGACGCAGTTGTTCAGAGGTCTTGTGGAAGGCTCAGGCGAACAGGGCGTCGATGTCGTCCTGGGACGCAACATCCATATCCGTTTCCAGCGACGGCCCGTTAAGCAGGGCAGCATCGCCTTCAGCGGCAGCCCGTTGCTCGGCTTCAATTTCTTTGAAGGTTTCAATTCCGCCCCAGATGTCCATCATCTGGATGATACGGTCTTCGATGAAGCGGAGGGTTCCGACCACCTTGGTAATACGCTGACCGGTCAAATCCTGGAAGTTACAGGCCTCGAAAATATGA
This sequence comes from Roseibium sp., assembly GCA_050294735.1. Taxonomy (GTDB): domain Bacteria; phylum Pseudomonadota; class Alphaproteobacteria; order Rhizobiales; family Stappiaceae; genus Roseibium. The sequence goes on from JBNKOQ010000113.1 coordinate 5,500, forward strand.
ACGACCCGCTCCTGGATGTCATTGGCAAGATCAGAATCCTGCCCTTCAAGGCGCGCGGACAGGGTATTGGCTGTTTCATCAATGAACTCGGCTGCTGACAGAATATTTTCCGTCGCACCCTCGGTGCCCATGACAACGGCATCCAGTTCATTGGTGACCCGTGTCATGTCCTCGCCTTCAGACCCGGTTGTCTGGTGCAGCGTCGCGATTTCCTTTTTGGTCTGCGCGATGGCCTCATAAATCGAGTCGAGTTCATTCTTGAGTTTTGCGGCTTCGGACAGCTCCTTGCGGAACTCCTGCATGAATTTCTGGCTGACAGCTTCGGCGTCTACAGCCGGTTCTTGCGGCTGGAGCCCTCTGGCCATTGCCTTTTTCAAGGCAGAGAGTTCCGCCATGACTTCCCGGTGATGACGCTCTTCGCGAACCGAAGGATCCTCGTTGATTTCGGTATGCACCCGCATCAAGCTCTCTGCGCGAAAGGATCTCTTCACAGCCGCCATCCGTTTTATTTCCTCATCCCGCAAAGTCTAGGCTAGTTAGTCTGACCCGAGTTATAGACAGCGATGTTTTAAGAAATCTTTTCTGCCGGATAATTATTTGAAACAGGCGCGTTCAACCGATCTACTTCAGCAAAGGTGGCCAGAAAGCTAAGTTCCCCTTGCCCCTGGGAAATTTCCGGTTCCTAAACTGTGCTTCCTTGGATATGCTCGGCGCTCCTGCGGCAAGCCGCCTTCGGCGGAGACGCCGACTATGAAGCCAGACGTCTCCATGCACCGCATTGCTACGCTTATCGTTGTTTCTCTGATCTGGACTGGTCTCCAGTCCCCGGCGAGCGGCCAACCATTTTCGACTGAGGAATTGCTCGATGGCTTCCACAAGACCGTTTTCGGACTGGAATATAGATCCTGGAGCTGGCGTCCTTATCAGGTCAAGAAGTTCACGGTTCCCGTTCGGTTCTACGTTCACAACCTCGCCCGAAAGAACCGCAAGCAAGCCGTGCAGACTTTCCTGTCGACCCTGAGCCGCAAGATAAGAGGACTGGAAACCACTCTGGCCACAAGCGCCGAAAACTCGAATTTTCAGATCTTTGTCGTAGACCGAGCGCAATATTCTTCCGTCGTTCGCAATGATATCTACCAGGATGACAAAGCCGATGTGCCAGGCAGGTGTCTCGTGCGGGTTGTTTCTGGCCGCCGCGGGATCAAGCGTTCCGCCGCTGTTATTGTCTCCGACGAAGGCGAATTCCTGTTTCAAAGGTGCCTTGTCGAAGAAACGCTGCAGGGTCTCGGCCCGATGAACGATGACGATAGCCTGACACATTCAGTCTTTAACGATACCTCCAGGCACAATCGTTTTACCGTCTTCGATCAGATCCTTCTGAACATGCTTTACGACCCCAGAATCATGCCCGGGATGTCATCCCAGCAAGCCGAAAAGATTTTACCGCTTGTGGTACGTGATGCAAAACATCTCGTGAATTAACCAAGAAACAGCAATATTTCCTGTCTTTTCAGATCCCCTTTTCGCGGCTTCCCAAGGCCGCGATGCTTCGTAAGACTTTGCAAACCATCTTTGCCAAGCTTTTGCTAACCCTATGATCAAATTGATAATATGGTTACGCATCGATTCATCATTAACTCGTTTTTCGCAGCTAGGCTTGCCAGCATAAATCTCCTGGCCGCTTGATTTTTCAGGCTAGGCGTATTGATGAAATGTTGCGAGTACATCAATGAAGCAGATTGGCCTTATCAGAATTGCCCTCGTTGGCGCAGGAGTCGCGTTGGCTCTGGCTTCCGGACCGGCTGGCGCTGGAACAGCCGGACGAGTTGCTCCGCCTCCGCTGGTTCTAAGTCCCAACCTCACTGAGCCATGGGTTCTGCAGCTTCAGCCGCAGCGCCGCCAAGAGCTTCGCAGAGCCCCAAGGGTCGGCCGGACGAGAAATGGCTTTAACGACTGGGTACGCCCGCAAACCGCTTCGCGGCAGCACGCCATGCGGCAGCCTCAGAGGCAAAAACAAAGGCAACAGCGGCAGATCTCGCCACAGTTCCTGCCAACCATTGTTGCCTACGACGGTCCTTACAAGGCCGGCACAATCGTAATCGATACCAACGAACGCTTTCTCTATCTTGTTCAGCGTGACGGGACCGCCCGCCGCTATGGCGTCGGCGTCGGCAAACCCGGTTTCGAGTGGGCTGGCACACATAAGATCACGCGCAAGGCCGAGTGGCCCTCATGGCGCCCCCCTGCAGAAATGCGCAAGCGCCGGCCAGACCTGCCCACCTATATGGAAGGCGGGCCAGCCAACCCTCTCGGGGCCAGGGCTCTTTATCTGGGGTCAACATTGTACCGGATTCACGGCTCGAACCAGCCTTGGACCATCGGTCATGCTGTTTCCTCCGGCTGCATCCGGATGCGCAACGAAGATGTCACTGATCTTTACCAGAGGGTGGGTGTGGGAACGAGCGTCCACGTTATTTGACGCGCGCCGCAATAGCATTCTTCTGAGAACAAACACCCCGGAACTCCGGGGTGTTTTTATTAGACGGCAAACGGCTCAATGGCTCCCCGTTTGAGATAGCTCTGGAAGAGGGCCCGCCATTGCGTCTTGTCACCGGTCCATTCGCTGTCATCCGTTTCCATGATTGTCAGCTCCGGCAGGTCCACATCACCGTGCCGCTCCGCATGGCTGACAATCAGGTACTCACATGAACGGTCGAAAAACCGGTCAACGGCCCGCTGAAGCCGTTCCAACTCGCTCTTTCGGAATTGCAGATCTTCAAGACCTGTCTGCCGGGCGACTTCGTCCAGATTGTTCTGGCTGTTCGAGATGACGAATACAATGCGCTGGCGTTGCGCCAGCTTTACAAATTTCGATCTCAGATAGGAAAACCTCGACAAGTCTTCGGCAAAATGACGGTCGATATCCGGCACCCCTCCGGGTTCACTTCTGAAATGATGAAGAAACCGGAGACCGTAAGGCTTCCAGGTCGGGTGTCCCGGCCCCGGGATGATATCCTCTCGCGTGAACAGCGGAAAACCATCCTCGAACAAACTTGCAAGCCCGGCGACCGGTGAGATCAGACCATCGAAAAAATGCCGCTCGGGCTCAAACGTCTCTCCCAGAGCATCGCTCAGGATCTCGATGCTCGACCGGATCTGGCGTGCACTCTGGCAGGAGATGCCAAGGCTGATAATGGCGGTGGTTTCACTTCCTGCAGACATAGCGGCTCAAGTCACGGGCAATACGGTCATTTCAGCGTTCAAAGGAATATGGCGCCTCGACCACCAATCTTCAAATGAACAAGTCGGATCATTACTCGGCCGCGATCAGCTCCGGCAAATGCTCCAGCTCTTCGGGAAGAGGACCACCATAGACCCAGTCCAGCAATTCTACTGTATGGACTACAGGGAGTGATGTGCCCGTTCCGATCTGGGTCATACAGCCGATATTCCCGGTCGCAACCAGATCAGGCTGCGTCTTCTCGATATTCGCGACTTTCCGGTCTCTCAACCGGCTGGCGATCGCTGGCTGCAGGATGTTATAGGTTCCGGCCGAACCACAGCAGAGATGCCCCTCTGGAACATCTTTCACATCGAAACCAGCCGCCTTCAGCAAATCTTTAGGCTGGCGGGTAATCTTCTGGCCATGCTGCATGGAACAGGCGGAGTGATAGGCAACCGTCAGACCTGGCCGGGTGACCGGTTCACCCAACTCCACACCAGTCAAAAATTCAGTGATGTCCTTGGCCAGGGCTGAAACGCGGGCGGCCTTTTCAGCATACCCGGGATCTTCCCGAAGCATGAA
>JBNKOQ010000114.1:0-9296 GCA_050294735.1 Roseibium sp.
AAACGAAGTGTCCCTGAACTTTTACATGGTCCATGAAAGCCTGGGCTTTCTCATTCTATGGCTCATGCTGGTGCGGGTGGGCAACAAACTGCTTGCCAGACAACCGGCGGCGGAAGGATCCGCCATCGAGCGTCTGGCCGCGAAAACCGTGCATGGGCTGCTCTATGCATTTTTGATCATCATGCCCGTCAGCGGTTTCCTGGCGACCAACGCGCACGGATTTCCGCTCCAGTGGTTCGGCTTGGTGCAGATCTGGAGCCCAATCGGGAAATCTCCCGACATTGCCTGGACTCTCTCCGGCATTCATGCCTGGAGCGCCTGGATCCTGCTAAGCCTGTTCGCCGTGCATTTCGCTGCGGTTGTCTTCCATCATGTCATCCGGAGGGATACCACCCTCTACAAGATACTCTGATCCGCACCGTCTCCGCCGGGTAAATTGGGGCGGCTCAAGGCAAGTTCCCCTTTGCTCCCAGCCTCTTCAGGTCACCTGAAGAGGTTTTGCTGGCATCCGGCGAGCTCCAGCGTGGTCCATAGCCCTGTCTGTAAGGTCTTCTGGCGGCCGCGGATTGTGCTCGTCTCAATGAGTGGAATGGACAATTCAACATCACCTGAAATGTCTGCCGCCCGTATCAGGTCCATCGACAGCGCCACGGAGGAGTGATGGTTCTTGGCCACTTCCATCAGGCGGCTAGCCACGTTGACACTGTCGCCGGTCGCCGTGATCTGCTGCTGATTTTCGTGCCCAAGGCGGGACAGCACCACAATACCGTAATGGCCCCCTACCCTGACTTCGCTGATTTCCGCCGCCAGATCCGTTGCGTCGATCCAGGCTCTAACGCCTTTGACAAGATCAAACGCACACTGGCAGGCATCCGCAGCGTTCCTTGGACCAGCATCAGGGATGCCGAAAGCCAGCATCGCGCCGTCGCCCATAAAATCCAGAACGAGGCCATTGTTCTTGTCCGTTTCGTTCACCACAAGCGTGTGGAAGGCTTTCAGGACATCCCGTGTCCGGGCAGGACCCAGACGTTCACTCAAACCGGTAAAACCGGACAGGTCGATGAACAGAACCGCCATTTCCTGCTCCTGCGGCGTCAACAGAAACGCGGGATCCTCAGCAATCCGCTTTGCAAGGACCGGCGCCTGAAAACGGCTCAAAGCATCTTGTGCCATAGCCAATTGCCTGGTCTGATAGCGGTCGATACCCTGCCGCAGGATCATCAGGGCAATCACGGGCGGAATGCTGGCGGCGAGCGGAAGCGCGGCACTGAACCAGTATCCCTGGCCGAAAAGAAGAAAAACCGCCCCCAGCCATCCGGCCAAAAGGCCAATGAAGGCCAGCGATGCCATTGCAAGTGGCAGCAAGGCGGCAAGCAAAATGCCAATCGCGGTCATCAACACGGCCGCTCCGGCATCAATGGATCTGATCTTGCTGTTCCGGATCAGTGCCGACCCATCCAGAAGGTTTGCAATCCCCGTTGCCTGAACTTCCACACCGGGCAGGATTTGATCGAAGGGGGTCGCGAACCGGTCGCCGACCCCCGTAGCCGTGACACCCAGAACGACCAGCCGCCCAGCAATATCCGCTGGGTCCGCCGACCCGTCGAACAAAGCCAGGGCGCTAATGGTTTTCACGGTCCCGCTCGGGCCATAATAGTTGAGTGGCATATGCCATCCTAGGTCGAGCGGCACAACGTCACCTCCCAGCCGCACCCCTTCGCCTGTTACAGATGGCCGTTCCCCGAGATAAAACCCGAGGGCACGCACTGCCAAAGACGGGCTGAGCCCGCCGGGTGTCAGGAACAGCAACGGGATGTGCCGCGGCGTGCCACCGGCATCCGCGGAAATGTTGACCAACCCGACGGCAGCAGCAGCGGCAAAAGCGGGCTCCGGCATGAGCAACTCATCGGTCACAGGAACGGGCGAAACCACCCCACCCTCGTCTGAAAATTGCCCGGCGCTTGCAATGACTGCCGGAAGCTTTCCCAACGCCTCGACCAGCTTGGCATCAGCCGTTGGATCCGAAGAGCCAGTCAGCAGTATATCGATGGCCAGCGCACGGGCGCCAGCTTTCCGAATCCTGTCGATCAGAAGAGCCAGTTGCTCCCTTCCAAGGGAGTTGGTTCCAGCGGCTTTGACGGTCGCGTCATCCACGGCAACAATGACAAGATTGCTGGGAGTATCACGTTCCCCGGTCACAAGAATGCGCCAGTCGAGCAGAACCGTTTCGACCCGGTCGATCAGGCTGCCGGTGCCAGCCATGTGCCGCTGCCCCATCCAGCCGGCCCACAAGCCACCACAGACGAATAAGACGGCAATAAGCCAGACGGGCAGATAAGGTCTCATCGCCCGAAGCGGGCCAGAAGTCTTGACGCTTTCTCGTCAGGCCAGCGCTTGGCCACCAGTGGCTCCTGAGCAGTCACTTCCACACCGAAGCCGGCAGGAAGGTCTACCTCCTCAGCACCACTGCTGCGGGATACGGCTACGACGCCCCGCACAACAAAGACCGAGGTCATATTATCTGTAACGTCAACAATGTAGATCGTTCCGCGGACCGCCGCGATGGCATGCGGGGTGAGGATCTGAAACGGCCCGCTGCCTGGCTCGACTTCGATCAGCAAACCATCTTTTGTCAGCTCCACTGACTCCGGGCGCGCCTGCGCTCCCGTAGTGTCTATGTGCAGCATGGCAGCTGCTTCTGCTTCCAGAATCAGTCCGTTCGCACACTGATAGACAACTCTAGGCGGATCGCTCAATTCGCTCCTGGAGCAACCGCTGGCCTGCTGGGCCAGGGCCGACAACGGCATCATGACAACTATCCAAGTCAGGATCGCGAAGATTGCAGATATTTGTCTTGTCATTGGTTCCCCAAACAGCGTTCAGCAATTAAGCTGTCTGTTCCATATTTTGAAACAGCGCGCATACAAACCCGTCAATATTGCCAACGGATACTGGTGCATTTTTAAGTCGAGAGCGCAAGAAAATGAATGAACAACAAAACGTCAGTAAAGAAAAATACCTAAGCCGCAGCTTCATTTTCAACGCGCTGGATGAACAGAGTAAACAGGAATTGGCGTCCTATTCCTACATCAAACGGTTTTCGGCCGGTGATGTGATATTTAACGCAGGCGATCCCGGCCAAAGTATGATGGCAATCGCGGAAGGGTCGGTTCGTGTTGGAATGCTAACCCCTTCGGCGAGGGATGTGACCCTGGCCGAGTTGAATGCTGGCGATGTCTTCGGTGAAATCGCGATGCTCGACGGCGGAGAGAGATCCGCAAACGTCAAGGCATTGACCAATTGCACTCTGGTCGTGCTGGAAAGGCGCGCCCTTCTCGAAGTCCTGCAACGCAATCCGGACCTGTCAATCCGATTGATCGAACTCCTGTGCCACAGGGTACGCCGGTCTGACGAGCGCATGATGGAGATTGCGTTCCTCGATCTCCCTGCACGCCTGGCCAAAGCCTTGCTGCGTGTGACGGTCACCGCGCCGGGCAGTTCCGAGAAGCCACTGACGAAGCTGTCTCTGTCCCAATCGGAAATAGCCAGCATGATCGGAAACACACGCGAGAACGTGAACCGGTGCCTGCGCAAGTGGAAGCAGGCCGGGATTATCGACCTCAAGGACGGCTGGCTGATCGTCAAAGACCGGGCACACCTAGAGCGCATCGCGGAACCTGACTGAATTCCCAAGGGTCTGCAACCGGGTATGCTGGCGCCGCTATACCCCCTTGTTCCGGGTGACGTGAGATTGCACATTACAGCTTAAACCCAGTCAAACGGTCGGCAATATCCGCGGGCCGCTTCCGGAGCGGACAACCTTGCACAACAAACCAGGTGAACAATGACCGGTCATAATCAACCGCTCGGCGGAAATGAAATGCCACGTATGGGCGGGCCCGCCACCATGATGCGCCTTCCCTCCCAGGCGACGGCGGAAGGTCTTGATGCCTGTTTTGTCGGCATTCCGATGGATATCGGAACCTCGAACCGCTCGGGAACACGCCTCGGTCCGCGCCAGATCCGTGATGAGAGCCGGATGATCCGTCCCTATAACATGGCAACCCGGGCCGCGCCGTTCGAGGCCCTGCAAGTGGCGGACATCGGCGACGTGCCGATCAATACATTCGATCTCAAAAAATCAGTCGACATCATTACTGACACCTATCGCAAGATCCTGTCCCACGATGTGGTTCCGTTGACGCTGGGCGGCGATCATACGCTGACATGGCCGATCCTGCGGGCTATCCGTGAAAAGCACGGCCCGGTCGCTCTCATTCACGTGGATGCTCATTCCGACACCAACGAGCACATGTTTGGTGAGACTGTTGCCCACGGCTGCCCCTTCCGCCGGGCGTATGAAGACGGCTGTCTCCTCAACGACAAGGTCTACCAGATTGGCCTGCGCGGTTCGGGATACAGCCCGGATGATTTCGACTGGGGCCGCGACAAGGGCTGGACGGTCATTCCCGCCGAGGACTGCTGGCACAAATCGCTCGCCCCGCTGATGGATAAGATCCGTTCCGCGATCGGCGATGCACCGGTCTATCTCACCTACGACATAGACAGCCTCGACCCTGCATTCGCACCGGGAACAGGAACCGTCGAAGTGGGAGGGCTGACAACCATACAGGGGCTGGAAATTATCCGCGGGTGCTCCGGTCTCAATCTGGTTGGCTGTGATCTTGTCGAAGTCTCGCCGCCCTATGACCCCTCCGGAAACACGGCGGTGATCGCCGCAAACTATCTTTTCGAAATGCTGTGCGCCCTTCCCGGAGTGCCGCGCCGCTAAAATTGCACCGAATAGGAGCAGCTATAATTTCACTCGTCAATCCCCGGGTTACGTCCTCTCATCTCCATCAGGGGATGCGACGAGAACCTCGGCAAGTTTGACAGCAGCAGCCACACCATCGATCACCGGAATATTGAATTTCCGGCTGAGATCGTTAGCCAGATCGGCCATTCCGGCGCAGCCCAATACAATCGCTCCGGCATTGTCCTCTTCGAGAACGCTCCCGATTTCAGCTTCGATCCTGGCACGGGCAGCCCCCCCTTCATCCTCAAGAGCCAGAACCGGCACTTCGGAAGCCCGCACCCGGGCACAGCGCGAGGCGAGCCCGGTTTTCACCAGATTGTCTTCTAGAACCGGAATCGAGACGGACAAGGTGGTTACAACCGAGAACCTGGCGGCTCGCAGCGAGGCCATATGGTAGGCCGCCTCGCCGATGCCGAGCACCGGCACAGGATAGCGCTGCTTCAGCTCCCATAGGCCCGTGTCATCGAAACAGGCGACGATCAGCGCATCGATGCTCTTGTCCACCGCCATCATGCGATCGGCAAGCGCGAACAGGCCGGGGAGAGCGGCGGCGCCGTCGTCCGGCCCCTGGATGGCTGCCGGGCCCACATCCGGATTGACGGCCGTAATCCGGGTGGCAGGACCGGCGGCGACGCGCGCCGCCTCCCCGATCTTCGCGGTCATCGACGCCGTGGTGTTCGGGTTGATGACCAGAATGTGCCGCATGTGCAGAACTGTCACGGATTAAACCTCACACCAGCCCCTGGCCAGCATCCGAGCCGCGTTTGGCCTGCCTGCGGCGCATGACCACGACAATGGTCAGAAAGCTGCCGATGATCAGGAACGAGAACCCCGTTGTTAGTGTGCCCAACGCGAAAATGACCGGCGTCGTGACGTTGGTGGTCATGCCGTAGATCTCAAGTGGCAGCGTGTTGTAGGAGCCTGCTGTCAGCAGCGTGCGGGCGAACTCGTCGTAAGAGAGCGTAAAGCCGAACAGTGCGACACCGATCAGCATCGGCGCGATGATTGGCAGGACTACGTGACGGATGGTTTGCCATGGGGTCGCGCCCTGGTCCCTGGCCGCTTCCTCGTAGGATTTGTCGAAGCGGTTGAACACCGCGAACATGATGAGAAGGCCGAAGGGCAGCGTCCAGGTCAGCTGTGATCCGAAGCCGGACGTCGACCAGTGAACAGCCAGTCCCGACTGCGAGAAGATCAGGCCAACCCCGAGCGAGACAAGGATCGACGGGATCACCAGCGAGATGATGATCAGGTAGAAGATCACACTGGAGCCGGGAAACCGCTTGCGGAACGCCAGACCGCCCATCACGGAGATGACCACAGTCGTCACCATGACCATGAGACCAAGAACGAGAGACCGCGCGAAGCTACCCCAGATATCGCCCACCGCCTGCTGCTGAAACAATTCGTGGAACCAATTCAGCGACACGCCGCGCATCGGGAACGTCAGTCCCCCTTGCGGTCCCTGGAAAGACAGAATGCCGATGGTGATCGTCGGACCGTAGAGAAAAACCAGGAAGAGCGCGAAGATCGTGGCAAGGACGTAAAAGGAACGGGGTCTCTTATCCATTTTCAGAGCTCCTTCCGGATGTCGACGAAGCGCAGCAGGATGGCGATCACGATCATCACCGTGATCAGCAACACCACGGCCGTTGCAGCCGCCGAGGGATATTGCAGCAGGGAGATGTCATTGGAGATCAGCCGGCCGACATTGGCCTTCTGGCTGCCGGACATGATCCGCACCGTGATGAAGTCGCCCATCACCAGCGTTACAACGAAGATCGAGCCGATCATGATGCCGGGTTTGGTCAGAGGAATGATAACGTTGGTCAGGGTCTGAAAACCGCTGGCGCCATTGTCATAGGCCGCCTCGATCAGCGATTTGTCGATGCGCATCATCGTGTTGAAGATCGGCACCACCATGAACAGCGTGTAGAGGTGCACAAAAGCGAGGATGACCGAGAAATCGGAAAACAGCAGCCATTCCAGCGGCTCGTCGACCACTCCCATGGAGATCAGCGCCGAATTGGCGATGCCATTACGGCCGAGGAACGGAATCCAGGAAATCATCCGGATGATATTGGAGGTCCAGAACGGGATCGTGCAGAGCAGGAACAGCACAATCTGCCAGGTCAGCGTCTTCACATGGAAGGCGAGGAAGTAGGCGACGGTGAACCCCAGCGTCAGGGTGATCGCCCAGGTGATAACGGCATATTTGATGGTGTTGAGAAACACCGAATAGGTCACCGGCGAGGTGAGCAGAAATTCGTAATTGTCGAACAGGAACGCCGGATAGATCGAAAACTCGGTCGCACCCCAAAAGCTGACCACCACAATCATGGCAATCGGCAAGACAAGGAAGAACAACAGCACCGCGGCGAGCGGCAGCGACAGCAGCCAGCCGGTTGCGGCGTTGGTCAGGCGAAGCGGTTTAGACACCTGCTTCGATGAGGGGGAAGTCGCTTCCAAAGTGGGATCTCCCGGGTCAGCTTCGGCATGAGACACCCCTTACCGGTGCCTCGGGATGGCGCTCCGGGGCAATCCCCGAAGCGCCTTGGGTTCAGGCCGTTAGGCCGCGATGAACTCGTTCCATTTGCGAACCATGTACTGGTTCTCGTCCATGACCGCGTTCCAGCAGGCAACAGAGCCCATCCGTTCGTCGTAGGATCCGCCGTCGCGGACATCGCCAGCGCTTGCCAGCTTGTCGCCGGTCGGGCTGACAATGTCGCCGGTCGCGGCCTTGCCTTCGTACCAGTAGCCCCACTCGTTTTCGCTCATGAACTCTTTCGAGGTTTCCGGAACAGCCGAGTAGTACCCCTGGCGCATCAGGTAACCGCCGACCCAGCCGGACAGGTACCAGTTGATGTATTCGTAGGCAGCTTCCAGCTCGAGGCCAGACAGCGACTTGGACAGACCGATACCACCACCCCAGGAGCGATAGCCTTCCTTCAGCGGCTGATAGACACATGGGATACCGCGGGACTTCACGGCGGTGATTGCCGGCGACCACATGGACTGAATGACAACCTCACCGGAAGCCATCAGGTTGACGCTTTCGTCGAAGGTCTTCCAGAAGGCGCGGAACTGGCCGTTTTTCTTGGCTTCGGTGAAGATCGCCAGGGTCTTGTCGATCTCTTCACGTGTCATGTTGCCCTTGTCGGCATACTTGATTTCGCCCATGGCCTCACAAACCATCGCCATGTCCATGATGCCGATGGAGGAGATATCGAGGATCGAAGCCTTGCCCTTGAATTCCGGATTGAGCAGCTCGCTCCAGCTTTCAATCGGACGGCCGATCAGGTCCGGGCGGATACCCAGAGTGTCGGCGTTATAGATGGTCGGGATCAAGGTCATCCAGTTGGTGACTTCCGGCGCGAAGGTCTTGGCGCCGGGCTCCGGAATGAAGCCAACGGTTGACGGCGCGGTGCCCTGCGCGACAACGGAATCCGGATGCAGCTTGCCGGTGGTGAAGATCGGCGAGATCTTGTCGAAATATTTGATCTTGCTGACATCCATGGCCTGCAGATTGCCCGTCGGCCAGACCTTCTTACAGATCCAGTATTCGATGTCGGCGATGTCGAAGCTGTCCGGTTGGGTCGCCGCCCGCTGGGTCACCGCATCGGAATCGAGCGCTGTCATTTCCAGCGTGAAGCCAAGGTCTTCCTTCACCTTCTGGGCCACGTCGTTGAGGTTGGACACGCCGGTACCAAACTGGCGCAAGGTCACATCCTTGATGTTCTGCGCCCAAATGGTCGGAAATCCGGTGATGGCTCCCGAGCCGATTGCAGCACCTGCAGCTGCAGCGCCGCCTTTCAGGATGCTGCGGCGGCTAAGGCCCTTTGTGTCGAGCTGTTTCGTCATAGTTTACTCTCCTGTTCCCCTTTGGAGGTTTATCCCAGCGTCCCAAGCCGGGTTTCCGGCGGCATCAAGCCGCCAAACTGTGGGCATCCTCCGGCTTCCAGTTGAGGAAGACGGTGGTTCCGATTTCAATTGGGTCCGCAAAGAAGGCTGCATCGGACAGAGCGGCGGTCAGATCCCCTGCCCCGCCTGCGTCAAGCGCCAGATTGACTGTTGATCCGAGGTATTCGACATCCTTGACCGCGGCAGTCAGTGCCCCGCCTGCCTCCCCGGCGCTCCGGCTGACCGAAAGTCTGTCAGCCCGCACGGCGACGGCTTGACCGGCAACCTGAAGAACGTTGTGGCCACCAATGAATTTGGCGACGAACTCGGTCTTCGGCGCATTGAAGACGTCCCGTGGCGGCCCCGCCTGCTCGATCACACCGCCATTCATGACGATCATGTCGTCGGCAAGAGCAAGGGCCTCATCCTGGGAATGGGTGACATGAATGAAGGAAATACCCAGCTCCCGCTGCAACCGCTTCAGTTCCAGCCGCATCTTGATGCGCAGAAACGGATCCAGTGCCGAAAGCGGCTCATCAAGGAGCAAAACGGACGGTTCGGTGATCAAGGCGCGCGCCAG
>JBNKOQ010000115.1:0-9292 GCA_050294735.1 Roseibium sp.
CGCCGGGCCGCTTCCTCGTTGATGGACTTGGAGAAGCGCGCGTAGGCCGCCCGACTGTCGCCCTCGGGCTGCTCCAAGCGCACCGCCTGCTGCAGCAGGGGCATGGGTCGCAGGCGGCAAGCGCGGCCGTCGGATACGCCTCCCGGACCCATTTCGCCCGCCATTTTCGTGCAGCCTTCGGCGTCTGTCCTTCGCATTTGCGCCAAGGACAGGCGTTACAATCTGCCTAGGGGCGTGATAGGCAGGCCGATTGCGTATGCGCGGCGGCACCGTCATGCCATCTGCCATAAATTGCACGGGGATCATGGGGCCGGAACCGGGCGTCCATCTGGTGCATGCTTTTGAACACAGTGTGTAGCTGTATTCTCAAGGTCACGCTGGCACACTCGAACCTCGATTCGGCCAAGCCGTTGAGACCCAACTGAAGTCAGGCTTAAAAGCATTCCATGACACAGACGACCGATCTCGACACCCGCACCCAGCTCCCCGATGAGTGGCGCTTTTTGTTGAACTACTACCCGCGCGAGGTGTGGGGCGGCCATGAGAACCTTGGCCCGCTGATGCAGTTCTGGCTTGCCCGGCACGATGGCTTCCGGCAGATGGGAGCCACGCTGGATCAGGCCTTGACCCGGTTCCGGGAAGGCGAGGTTGACGCGCAGCAGTTCGGCCGGTTCTTCGGTCCTCGGCTGCAGCAGTTTCTCGGCGAGCTGGAAGGGCACCACCAGATCGAGGATCACCATTATTTCCCGGTCTTCATGGCTGCGGAAAAACGTCTGGCAGCAGGGTTTGAATTGCTGGAGGGCGATCACGAGCTGATCCACCACCGCATCGGGCTGGTGGTCAACAGTGCCAATGCCCTGTTCCGCCAGCTGCAAACTGGCGACCGGGACAAGATCCGCCGTCTGGCTGATGCTTATGCCGAAACCAGCGACGTGCTGGTCGCTGGCCTGATGCGCCACCTGGACGACGAGGAGGATCTGATCGTGCCGCTGGTGCTGGACCGGACCGAGGCGGCGCTGGGCGTCGGTTGAGGCGGGCGGCGGCCTCTTGCTGAATGACGCGGATCAGTTGATGTAACGGGATATCCAGCTTTGCCGCCGGACGAGAAACTCCATCAGTTCTTCGGGATAACTCTCCGGGACAGCGTTTTGAACCGATGGGCGGTTGGTCAGGGCTTGCCGCCAGCGGCTGACGGCCGCCAAGCCTGAGAGAATGCCGAAGTCCCCAAGTTGATCGAAGGTGTCGAAGTAGCGGAAGACCGGGGCGAAGGCCGCGTCCACAAGACAGAAGCCGGAGCCTGCGAAATAAGGGCCAGCCTCGTCGAGAACAGTCTCCAGATGGTTGAATTTTAGCCTGAGTTGCGCGGCTTTGTCCTCGAAGGCCGATACCTCCTTGGCATTATAGAGAGCCCCGATGCCATTGAGGATCTGGGACGCGAATTCGATATAGGCACGGTGCCGGGCGCGTGCCGCCGGAGCAGACGGATGCAACGGGTTCGCCATGGTCTCTTCCAGGTACTCCAGGATCACGGCAGATTCGAAGACATGCTCGTCACCCGCCTTGATAACCGGAACCTTGCCGAGCGGCGACACTTTCAAGAACCAGTCCGGCTTGTCAGACAGATCGATGTAGATCCTTTGAAACGGGACCCCTTTTTCATCAAGGGCAATGGCCGCCCGTTGCACATAGGGGCAAAGGCGGTGGCTTACGAGAACGAGGGGGGCGGTCATGGCAGGCTCCAATATACATGCAATTGCATTGAAATAAATGCAATTGCATGTATATGTCAAGCTTGATGCATTTGCATTTAAATGTCATGAATCTTTATGGCTGACCGTCCGACTGACACCGATATCACCGCCTGGGCCCGGCTGGTCCGGGCTTCCGCCCATGTTCTGTCGTGCATTGAAGCGGAACTGAAGGCGGCAGGCTTCCCGCCTTTGTCCTGGTATGACGTGCTTCTGGAACTGCGCCGTGCGGAGGGCCAGACACTTCGTCCCGGCGACATCCAGGACCGGATTCTTCTGGCCCAATACAACGTGTCGAGGCTGATTGACCGGCTGGAAGCGGCGGGTCTGGTGGACAAACGCAAGTCGCCCAGCGATGGGAGAAGTGTCATGGTTCACCTGACAGGCACGGGATCTGATCTCCTGCAGCGCATGTGGCCCGTCTATGAAGCTGGTATCCGGCGCCATTTTTCCGCGCTTTTGACGGAGAAAGAGGCCGGCAGCATGGCGCATTTGCTGGCCAAGCTGCTGCCGGAGCGCGCGCTTTGAGAAAAAAGCGTCTTGACAGCGGGCCCGCCGCGGGCAATTAAGTTTGTCATGACCAAGATCGCCGCAGCCACTTTTGCGTATTTCTATTACGTCACCGACATATCGGCGGCTGCGTAGGATCTTGTCTCTCTTCTAGAACCTCAAAAAAGCCGCCGCGTCAGGCGGCTTTTTGGTTTCAAGGCTCCTGACGGGCCCCCAGCGAACAGACTGTCAGGAACGCCGAAATGACCAACCACATGATCGAAGCCGGAAAGCCGGCGACCAAGCTCAAATCCGAAGCGCTGCAGGTGCTGCTGGAGCGGGGTCTTGTGCACCAATGCACCGATCTTGAAGCACTCGATGCCAAGCTTTGCGATGGGCCGCTGACCGCTTACGCCGGCTTCGATGCGACAGCCAACAGCTTGCATGTCGGCCACCTGATGCCGCTGATGACCATGCGCTGGCTGCAGAAGCTCGGGCACCGGCCGATTATCGTGCTGGGCGGCGGCACCAGCCAGGTTGGTGACCCGAGCTTCCGCAACGAGGCCCGTCCCCTGCTGGAGCAGCGGCAGATCGATGCCAACATCGCCGGGATCCGGCGGTCTATCGAGCGGCTGATCGATCTGCGCGGCGAGGACGGCGCCTTGGTAGTCGATAACGCCGAGTGGCTGACCGAGTTCAAGTTCCTGGAGTTCCTGCGCGACTTCGGCAGTCATTTCACCGTCAACCGGATGATGACCTTCGACAGCGTGAAGTCACGGCTGGACGCCCAGATGCCGCTGACCGTGCTGGAATTCTGCTACATGATGCTGCAGGCGGTGGATTTCCTCGAGCTTGCCCGCCGGCACGGCTGCAGCCTTCAGGTCGGTGGATCCGACCAGTGGGGCAATATCGTCAATGGCGTCGAGCTCGGCCGCAAGGGCGACGGCCTGCGCCTGTTCGGCTTGACCGTGCCGTTGATCACCACGGCGAGCGGCGCCAAGATGGGCAAGACCGCGGCGGGAGCCGTCTGGCTGCACCCCGAGCGCCTGTCGCCCTTCGGCTTCTGGCAGTTCTGGCGCAACACGGCGGATGCGGACGTGCCGCGTTTCCTGCGTCTTTTCACGGAACTTCCGATGACCGAAGTCATGCGCCTGTCCGAGCTTCAGGGTGTTGAACTGAACGAGGCGAAGAAGATCCTGGCGACCCAGGTGACGACCATCGTGCATGGGGCGGAGGAAGCCCGCCACGCGCTGGAGCAGGGCGATGCGCTGTTCGCCGGTCAGGGAGAGATTGCCGAACCGACCCACAACCTGCCGCTGACGCGGCTGGCGGAGGGCCTGGGACTTCTGGAGCTCCTGGCCGAGATCGGTTTCGCCACCTCCAACGGCGAGGCCCGGCGTCTGGTTGAGGCGGGTGGTGTCCGCCTCAATGGCCAGGTCGTCGACGATGCCCGCCGCCGCATCGCCATCGGCGATCTCGGCAAGGAGGACCGCCTGGCATTGGCCGTCGGCAAACGCCGCAAGGCGCTGGTGGCATTCGGGTAAAAGGAAATCTTCAATTTCCCCTTGATCTGGAGCAGCTACAGGCGGCTAGGTTTTGCTTCGTCACAGGCAGAAGGGGACGGCAATGAGGATTTCTGAAGCAGCCTCCTTGAGTGGACTTGGGGTTGAAACCATCCGGTTTTACGAGCGATCGGGCCTGTTGCCGCCGATCGAGCGTGGACTGGATGGCAACCGTCGGTTTTCCGCTCATGACATCGAGTGGCTGGTGCTGATCTCGGCCTTGCGGGAAACGGGAATGCCGCTGAAGACCATGCGCCATTTCGCCGAACTCTACCGGCACGGAGACCGGACGCTCCCTGAACGCAAAGAGGTTTTGCAGGAGCATGCCAAGCAGCTTGCCCAACGGCAGCTCGCCTTGAACCGCTGCGCCGAATTGCTCGATCACAAGCTGCAGCTTTACGCAAAGCTGATGGAGGTACCAGCATGAAAGTTTTAATAGTCGGAAGCGAGGGCGATGTTGGCAAGGCCGCCTGTGCGGAACTTGCACAGCGCCATCAGATCCTGAGGGCCGGGCGAACCAGCGGTGATCTCAAGGTGGACATGACGGATCCGTCTTCCGTGGCGGCAATGTTTGAAAAGGCTGGCCCTCTGGATGCGGTGGTCTCAGCCGCCGGAGACGTTGAGTTCAGCCCGCTTGAGCAATTTACGCCGGAGCGCTTCATGGCAACATTGCAAAGCAAGCTTATGGGGCAGATCAATCTGGTTTTGGCGGGGCTTGGCAAACTGTCGGATGGAGGGTCCTTTACCTTGACAAGCGGCATTCTGGACCGGGAGCCGATCCGGACCGGCGCCTCGGCAGCTGCGGCGAATGGCGGACTTGCGGGTTTCGTCAAAGGGGCTGCCATCGAAATGCCGCGTGGGCTTCGGATCAACGTCGTCAGTCCAGGTCTCCTGGAAGCTTCCGCGGCCAAATACGGCAGCTGGTTTCCGGGACATGAGCCCGTATCGTCAAGACGGGTTGGTCTTGCCTACGCCAGGAGTGTTGAAGGGGCCGCAAGTGGCCAGGTGATCACCGTTGACTGACGGGCTCGACGAAGGTGGCCTAGCAAAGAGGGCGGGTCTTCAGGCCCGCCCGTCGGTGAATTCGACAAGATCCCAGAGCGTGCCGTAAAGATCCTTGAAAACCGCCACCGTGCCGTAGCTGGCGTCCTTCGGTTCGCGGACGAATTCGATGCCTTTGTCGAGATAGGCGGAATAGTCGCGCCAGAAATCGTCGGTGCGCAGGAACAGGAAGACACGGCCTCCCGCCTGGTCACCGATATATTGTTCCTGATGCTCGCTGGAGGCGCGGGCCAGAAGGATCGAGGTTGTCCCGCCGCCCTTCGGCTTCACCACTACCCAGCGCTTGTCCTGCTCCGGCTGATAGGTGTCTTCCACCAGGTCAAAGCCGAGCTTGCCGACATAAAACGCGATGGCCTCGTCATAGTCGCGGACAACGAGAGCGATATGGGCAAGCGATTGGGGCATGGACTGGCGCCGTTGGCAGACGGCTCCAGACTAGATGATTCAGGCAGGGCTGCGGAAGAAAAGAGCGCTACCTGACCGCACCCGTCTCAATCAGGGCTTGGTCTTGCGCGGCGCGGCATCCCGCTTGTTGATCGCTTCGATCTGCGAACTGAAGGGGGTGGCCGCTGGGGCCTTGTCAGCTGTCTTGTTCTGCTTCGGTTTTCTTTTTTCGCGATTGCTGCGGATTTGGCCTTTGGCCATGGGGAGCTCCCTTCGGGACGTTATTTGGCAGCCCAGAATTGGGGCGTTTCGGCGGTTGCAAGGCTGTCTTCGGCAGCGACCCGCTCATGGCGTTCATTATCGCTGCGGATACGGTATTGAAACCGGTTGTTGGTTTCCGGCAAAGTCGCCACGATCCGGTAGGTTTCCTGCGGGCTCGTGGTGGTCTTGCTCCAGCCGGTCATGACGACTGTTTGACCGACTTCAAAAATATGCGAGGGCATTGAGTGTTCCTTGTGTTTTTATTTGCGGTCGCAGGCCTGGTCCGCCTTTCAAGTTTCAAGCGGATTGACCGTCGAATGAAAGCGATCGCGCGATTGGCAGCGCAAGCTGTGTCCGGCCTTAACGGATGGCAGATCTCGTGCTGTTCGAATTAGGGTCCGAACCCTAGCCGCATATCCAGCGCAAGACAGGCACCAGGATCGCGTGCTTGTAGAATAGGAATTACAAAACCCAATTCCTGACTTTGAATGTCTTTGTCTTGGGTCAATAATTTGTTTTGGATACTAACTAATTCCCGTTGTTAAAGATAGGTTTATTATTTCTGAAATGCATATTTGATAGAATTTCCGGCTTGAAGAACTGCTTTAGCGAAGACGTGCCGGTCCGGCCAGCATTGGAAATTCATGCCTTGGAAACTTTCGACCGTTGGGTCGGTAGTGTCTCAGTTTGAAATTTCGTCTACGATCAGCAACCCTTCTTAAGGATTGATCCCGCACCATATGTAATAGCAGATATGCGCCTGCGACCCTTGTTGCAGTGCAGTGAACCTACATATGTTGTAGTATGAACGTGCAAAGTGTACGATGCGACTCAAGCTCCGGGAGGACTTCCCGGCTCCGCGTCGGAAGAGGAGCAATCAAAATGCCAAAAGGACCGAGAGGCGAAAAGCGCCCAGCTGACGTGATCGGCAATGCGGTCATGGTGGCGCGTATCGCAACTGGCGAAATCGAAGAAACAATTGAAGAGAAGTCCGGTCGGGTCCGTTCTGGCAAGGCCGGAGCGAAAGCCCGTGCTGAAAAACTGACCAGCCAGGAACGCAGCGACATCGCGCGCAAGGCTGCAAACGCGAGGTGGGAGTGATGACGCGTCCGCTGTCACCACACATCGGAAAGGTAATATCCAGTATCTGCTTTTTGATATCGGAAGCGGAACGCCTGAACTTTACCCTTACACAATATGATATTGTTAAATCTATCTTTTTGGCAGACCGATCCCATTTGAATGAGTGGGGAAGGCCAATTACCTTCGACAATTATTTTGCAATGGAACATGGGCCAGTTCCCAATCTTTCGTATGATCTACTGAAGGATAATGAGTATGCAAAACGTAGATACGGCCTCAATAAGCTGCCGTGGGTACGTAAGGCATTGGATGCGCGGCGTTTTTCTTTTCATAGTGAGGGAAGTGTGGACGTTGACGCGCTTCTTTCGGAAAGCGACAAGGAGGCTCTAACGGCGGCGCTTGAGACAGTGAAGAGCCTTACATTTGGGCAAATACGGCGTTTAACGCACGAAGATCCAGCATATGTGGAAGCTTGGCGCGAGGATGGCGGCAGAAATGCGTATCCTATGAGATTTGAACTATTGTTTGAGGGGCGTGATGACGCTGAAGCCCAAGCCGAAACGATAGCAGAGTACTCTGCATATGTTTCAGCCGGGTGATGTGATTAGATTTTATTCTCCTTCGGCCTCGAAAGAGAAGTTTCACCTTTGCGTTTGTGCAGCAACTGATACCACCGCTTGTTGCTTTTTATTTTTAAATTCTGGGTCCGGTTACAGGGGTGATTATGTCTTGGAAGATGGGTCAATTCCCGGTCTTCCCAAATCCCCTACGGGCGAAACAGTGGTTAGTTTCAGTATGCTAATCCGAATGAGTAATGAAAATTTGGAACGGTTCAAAGCTGAAAAGACCGGTGAGCTAGATGCTCATATCGCTGGTGAGTTGTTACCGTTTGCGCGTAAGGCACAGACGCTCAGCAATAAAGACCGCTCAATTGTGATTGCAGGTCTTGAATTTATAACTGAAAAAAATGCTTGATATCTGAAATTAGGTAACTACATAAAGGGTATGGCAAACGTCCTACCCATCGCAAAACGTGTTCAAATCCTCGCCATGCTGGTTGAGGGTTCTTCCATGCGGTCTATCTCTCGCGTGGTTGGTGTGTCGATCAACACGGTAACAAAGCTTCTGGTGGAAGCTGGCGAGGCTTGCTTGGAGTTCCATGACGAGAGCGTCGTCGGGCTCAACAGCAAGCGTATCCAGTGCGATGAAATTTGGTCGTTCTGCTACTCGAAAGAAAAGAACGCAGACGCAGCGACCATGCCGGACTTTGCCGGTGACGTCTGGACCTGGACGTCACTGGACGCGGATAGCAAGCTGATTTGCAATTGGTTCGTTGGCGGTCGCGATGCTGACTTTGCCAACCACTTCATGAGCGATCTGGCGGCACGTCTGAAGAACCGGGTACAACTGACGACGGACGGCCACAAGGCATACTTGAATGCCATTGATGGTGCTTTCGAGGATGATATCGACTATGCGCAGCTGGTGAAGCTGTACGGCAACCAGCCGACCGGCAAGACCAGGCGCTACAGCCCGGCAGAATGCACGGGGATCAAGAAGACGGTTCGCAAGGGCAACCCGAATGAAAAGCACGTCTCGACCTCATACGTCGAGCGGCACAATCTGACCATGCGTATGAGCATGCGCCGGTTTACCCGCCTCACCAATGCGTTCTCGAAGAAGTTCGACAACCACTGCCACGGGCTGGCGCTGTACTTCGTGCATTACAACTTCTGCCGGATGCACAAGAGCCTGAAGGTTTCCCCGGCGATGGCGGCTGGCCTGACTGACACGCTGCGCGATATGGAATGGATAGTCAGTTTGATTGACGAGCGTGCGCCAAAGCCAAACAGGCCTAAGGCGTACAAGAAAAGATCGAAAGAGCAGCCCGGCCAGTGAGCCGGGCTTTTTCATAGGAAGAGCAATGACTGAAGTAGACCGGATCCTATTTGACCTTCCAGCCCTTCAAGCCTTTGAAGGCGGATTTGAAACTGTCCCTCACGTGCTCTTTGGCAAGCAGGGTGGCCTGCGCCTTAATATCTCCCCAGCGACCAAAGGAGACGCCGCAGCCCTTGCACTTAGCGATGGAGTCATCGGTGTGGTTGTCGGGAAGTTCCAAAACGGAGCCACCGCACTTTGGGCACTCAAAAGTAACATTCAGCTTGTCGTCTGACATTTAAAAATCCTCCCACTAGCAATGGGAGAACTGCACACTCATAAGGCGTGGTGTGTCAAATATACTAACGCCTCAAAAAAAAGCCCCGCCTCATTGCTGAGGCAGGGCTGGAGATATCGCGGGGAACGCGAAGGTCTCTTCTTAAAACCTGCTTATGGGCGCAGGCGGGATCGGATTTCCTGACGCAGATCATCGATCGGCGAGCGGGAGCGGCCTTTGCTGACGTGCCAGAAGGTCCAGCCGTTGCAGGACACAGCGCCCTGTACCAAAGCGCCGACCTTGTGGATCGAACCGGTGTGCTCGCCGCATTTCAGCGATCCGTCGGCCCGGACCACCGCAAGGTGCTTGCCCTTGGCGCAGGAGAGTTCGGTGCCTGGCTCCAGCAGTCCGGCTTCCAGCAGATTGCCGAAGGGAATGCGCGCTTCGGCGCGTTTGCCCTTTTGCATTTCCAGCGACGCGCCGGACCCCATCTCGATGGCCTCGATGCGGGCCGTTGCCGCGTCGATATAATCCTGCTCGCGCTCTAC
>JBNKOQ010000116.1:0-9271 GCA_050294735.1 Roseibium sp.
GAATCCCACCCGGACCCGCGACCGCAGTTCAGGCACTTTTTTCAAGGCATCAATAATTTCGCCCGCCCGCCGTTGCGCGCCGTGGTTCACAACAAGCAATAGATTGGCATAACGGCCATCGACATCGTCGGTGATCACATCGCCCTGCTCGTTGATGATCGAAACAAGATCCCCCCTCTGCCAAAGGGCGTAAGGAATTTTCTCGTCGATCTTCACCTGCAAGGTGCCCGGATAGAACTTCGTCACCGACGCGTCCTTGATCCAGGCGATGTCGGTCAACCGCTGGCGCGCCGCTTCCGCGTCGAACAGAGCCAGGGAAGATCCTTCCTGTATTTCAAGGGCTTCGACAATCTGAAATTCGTTGGTCTCGCGCTGTCCGGAAAGCTTAACGGTTTCAATGCCGAGACCACCAGCAGAAAGCAGCGCATCGGACACTTCGCGCCCGTAGCCACCCAGAACAATTCCGTAGCCGATGGTCACAGCCAGAAAGCCAAGTGCGGCCGCAGATCCACTCCAGCGCGGCAGATCGGCCAACCGGCCCGCTGCGCGCCAGACCGGCTGTCTGTGCAAACGTGATACGCCACGGCCGCGCGGAGCCAGTTCGGCTTCCATCGGCGTGCGTTGATCCCGTCTATTTTTCCGCTTTAGCGACAGCAACTTGCGTCCTCTACCATCCAACTGACCAGATCCTGAAAGCCAATCCCTTCATGCCCCGCGAGTTCGGGGACCAGAGAGGTGGGTGTCATTCCTGGTTGCGTGTTCACTTCGAGGCAAATCAGGTCTCCGGTTCCGTCTTCCTTTTCATCGAATCGGAAGTCGGCCCGCGAAACACCGCGGCAACCGAGGGCCTGATGCGCCTTAAGTGCCAGTGTCTGTACTTCTTGGTAAACAATCGGTGAAATTTTTGCAGGAAGGATGTGTTTTGAACCACCTTCTTCATATTTCGCATCAAAATCGTAGAAGCCGGGGCCCATCGGCACGATGTCGATGACCCCCAGTGCCCGGTCCCCCATGACAGCGCAGGTCAGCTCCCTGCCCGGAATATAGCGTTCGCACATCAAAACGTCGGGATACGGCCAATCCTGGCTGGTCAGCTCCTGTGGCGGATAGGCCTGATCTTCCTTCACGATCAGCACGCCGAAACTCGACCCTTCATTGATCGGCTTGATCACATAGGGTGGTTTCATCGGGTGTTCGCGGCCAATTTCGTGGCGATTCACAATTAAGTGTTCGGTAACCTTAACGCCGGCCGCTGCCATAACAGCCTTGGCTTTGATCTTGTTCATCGCCAACGCGGATCCCATCACGCCGGAATGGGTATAGGGAATGCCCATGACCTCAAGGATGCCCTGAATGCAGCCATCCTCGCCAAAGGGGCCGTGGAGAGCGTTGAACACCACATCCGGCGCCAGTTCTTTCAAGACGGCAGGCACGTCGCGGTCCACATCGATCCGGCTGACCTGATATCCCGCCTTCTCCAAAGCGTCGGCGCATTCCGTACCGGTCGACAAGCTGACGGGACGCTCGTGAACCCAGCCCCCCATCAGGACGGCAACGTGTTTGTCTGCGTTTCTTGTCTCAGCCATTCACACGGCCTCCTTGATCGCACCCAGGAAGGGTTCTATTTCCCCATTGAGGCCAAAAGATCCCAGCCGCTTGATTTCCCACTGCAATTTAATTCCCGAGTGCTCGAACACCCGCTTGCGCACGGTCTCGCCCAGGCATTCCAGGTCATGCCCTGTCGCCTCGCCCGTGTTGATCATGAAGTTGCAGTGCATTTCCGACATCTGTGCGCCGCCGACGCTGAGCCCCCGGCATCCCGCCGCATCGACCTCTTTCCAGGCAGAAGTTCCCGGCGGGTTCTTGAACGTCGAGCCTCCGGTCTTTTCCCGGATCGGCTGAGCCCGTTCCCGATGGGCAATCACATCGGCGATCTCCTGCCGGATCGCAGCTTCCTCCGACGGCAGGCCTTCGAACACCGCACCGGTGAAAATCAAATCCTTTGATGCCGACGAGTGGCGATAGGCGTAATCCATATCCGCGTTGGTCAGCACATGGCGTTCGCCCTTGCGGTCAATCGCCGTCAGCTCAACCATGCGCTGGCAGGTTTCCGTGCCATGTGCGCCCGCATTCATCCGCAGCGCACCGCCGATACCGCCCGGGATTCCACTATAAAAGGCAAAGCCTCCAAGGCCTGCCGTGGCAGCGGCTTCGGAAAGCCGTTTGTCCGGCACAGCAGCCCCGACCCTCAGGCGATGCCCGCCAATGTCCTCGATAGCACCAAACCCCTTGGCACTGAGCCGGATGACAACACCCTCCAGGCCGCCATCCCTGATCAGCAGGTTTGAGCCAAGGCCAACCGGCAGAACGGGAACGGCGTCCGGGAGCTTTGCCAGAAAGGCAGCGAGATCCGCTTCGTCCGCAGGCTGATAAAACAGCTGGGCAGGCCCACCAACGCGGAACCAGGACACCGCCGACATCGGCTGATTGGCAACCAGCTTGCCCCGAATGCCCTCGCCAAGATCGGGATAACGCTCAAGGAGGTCCGGAAAACTCACGCGTCATCCCCTTGCAGGCGTTTCAAACCGTCAGGCAGCGCATAAGCCCACTGGGTAATGTTTCCGGCACCCAGACAAATCACATAATCCCCGGGTTCGGCCACTTGATGCACGAGGTCCGCCAGCTTTTCCGGCCCGTCGATCGCATGCACCGAGCGATGGCCGCGTGTTTTCAGACCGGAGACCAGATCCGTGTGGGCAGCTCCTTCGATGGGTTGTTCACCAGCAGCATAGACCGGCGCCACGATCACCGTATCCGCGTCATTGAAACAGCTGGAGAAATCATCGAACAAGCTCTGCAGGCGCGAATAACGGTGCGGCTGAACCACAGCCACTACCTTGCCTTTGGCGGATTCGCGGGCGGCATGAAGCACCGCCCTGATTTCCACCGGGTGATGGGCGTAATCGTCGAAGACCTCGATCCCGCCCGCGCTGCCGGTGTGGGTGAAGCGCCGCTTGACCCCGCCGAAAGCCGCCAGTCCCTTGCGGATATCATCCGGACCGACACCCAGCTGAGAGGCAACGGCAATCGCTGCGGTGGCGTTGGCAACATTGTGCAGGCCCGGCATGGGCAGAACCAGATTCTTCATCTCGGTCTCTGCGCCTGTGCGCCGGTCCCGGATCGTGACGGAGAACGCCGACCGTCCGCCATCCATGCTCACATCGGTGAACCGTACATCGGACTGAGGGTTTGTCCCGTAGGTGACAATCCGGCGGTCCTCGATCTGACCAATCAATGTCTGCACTTCCGGATGATCCAGACACATGGCGGCAAAGCCATAGAACGGGACATTCTCGACGAACTGCCGGAAGGCCGCCCGCACTCCGGCAAAATCGCCGTAGTGATCCAGGTGCTCCGGATCGATGTTGGTCACCACCGCCACATCGGCGGGCAGCTTGACGAAAGTGCCGTCGCTCTCATCCGCCTCGACCACCATCCAGTCGCCTGCGCCCATCCGGGCATTGGTGCCGTAAGCATTGATGATGCCGCCGTTGATCACTGTCGGGTCCAGTTTCCCGGCGTCCAGCAGAGCCGCAATCATCGAGGTGGTCGTGGTTTTGCCGTGCGTTCCGCCGATGGCAATGGCCTGCTTGAAGCGCATCAGCTCCGCCAGCATCTCCGCCCGGCGCACCACCGGAATCAGACGCTCGCGCGCGGCCACCAGCTCTGGATTGTCCTTTTTGATCGCGGACGAAACAACAAGGACTTCCGCATTGCCGAGGTTTTCCGCCGCATGGCCGACCATCACCTTGATGCCATGATCGCGCAAGCGGAGCACATTGGCGTTTTCCGCCATATCGGACCCCTGCACCGTATAGCCAAGCGTCTTCAGCACTTCGGCGATGCCGCTCATGCCGATGCCTCCGATCCCGACGAAATGAACCGGGCCGATGTCCTGCGGCATTTTCATGCGCCGTCTCCTTTATGCGTTTGCCCGCTGGCAACAAATGTCCCGTCGGCAACCTGCTCAACCAGATCGGCCAGCCGGCCAACCGCATCAGGTTTCCCTTCGCCTGCAGCTGCTTCAGCTGCCTGTTTCAAAGTCTCCGGCGCTGTCATCAGCCGCGCGATGTCTTCGGCAAGACGTGCTGGTGTCAGATCTTTCTGCAGAACCGGCCAGGCACCGCCCACAGCCTCCAGCGTCTTGGCATTGGCAAGCTGATCCTGGTCCAAAGCCCCCGGGAACGGCACGAGGATAGATGGACGGCCGATCACCCCGAGTTCGCTAACTGTCGAAGCCCCCGAACGGCAAATCACCAGATGACTGTCCGCAATCCGCTGAGGCATATCCGTGAAGAAAGAATGCAGCTCGGCATCGACTTTCAGATCCACGTAGGCCTTGCCGACCCGCGGCAGATCTTCCGGACGGCATTGCTGTACCAGTTTAAGCCTTCTGCGCAGGGCCTCCGGCAAAGCCTCAAGGGCTGGCGGCAGAAGATCGGAAAAGAAGCGGGCACCCTGGGAGCCACCAAAAACCAGCAGCTGAAACGGTGTTTCCGGACCCAGATCCGGATAGGAAGCACCCGCCACCTCGACCACGGCGTCGCGCACCGGATTACCGGTTGGAGCGCATTTGGCGGCAAGAGACTTTTCCAGCCCCTTCAATGGCAGGCTCGTCGCGATGGCGGTCACGCCCTTGGCCAGCATCTTGTTAGCCCGCCCCATGACCCCGTTCGCCTCATGTAATACGGCAGGCGTTCCCGTCAGCCTGGCCGCGAACATTGGCGGAAACGTTGGATAGCCGCCGAAACCAACGACCACATCCGGCTTGAGCTGATTGACAATCCGGCGCGCCTGCAACGTGCCCCGGAGAAGACTGAGAGCCGTTTTCGCCAGGGCCACGGGCGATTTTCCGCGCAGCGTTTCCGAAGCGACAACATGAATCTTGCGGGCGGGAAACTGCACCCCGTATTTATCTGCCCGTTCATCGGTCGCCAGCTCAACCACATGGCCCCGGCGCCCCAGCTCGCTGGCCAGCGCCTGAGCGGGAAACAAATGTCCGCCGGTTCCTCCGGCTGTCAGCAGAACGGTCTTGGTCATCAGCTCTTTAATTTTGCACTCACATGAGGTTCGACGGAGACAGGCGGCTGACCGTGACCACATCACCGCGTGTCGGACGCGGCTTCTTGCGGGTCAGTGCCAGGATCGCGCCTGCCGTCATGGCGGAAGACATCAACGATGACCCGCCATAGGAAATGAAAGGCAGCGTCATGCCCTTGGGTGGCATCAGATTAAGATTGACGGCCAGATTGATGGTTGCCTGCAAACCAAACAGAACGGTTAGCCCGGCAGTCGCCAGACGCCCGAAGGCATCCTGATCGCGGCTGGCATGGGACAGCCCCCGGATAACGATGAAAGCAAACACAGACACCAGGAAAAGGCAGACAATAATGCCGAATTCCTCCGCCACCACCGCAAAGATGAAGTCGGTATGGCTGTCCGGCAGGATCCGCTTGACGGTTCCCTCCCCCGGGCCGCGCCCGAACCAGCCTCCCGCCAGGAAGGATTCCATCGCCGTATCGATCTGATAGGTATCGCCCGAGCTCGGATCCAGGAACCGGTTCACACGGGCAGTCACATGCGGCAGGAAGAAATAGGCCGCAGTCAGGCCGCTCACCCCGGCAACTCCAAGCCCGGCGATCGCGAACCACGGCAGGCCGTTCAGGAAGAACAGGCCAGCCCAGACCATACCCAGAAGCATCGTCTGCCCAAAATCCGGCTGGGCAATCAGCAAGGCCGCGCACATGGCGAAAAGCAGGACGGCAAAGAGGACACCAGGCACCTCGCGCCGCCGGCCCGATTCCGACAAAAGAAACGCAATCAGGACAACGAAGGCAGGCTTCAGGAACTCGGACGGCTGCAGGGAGAACCCGGCAATGTAAATCCAGCGCCGCGAGCCCTTGGCTTCCATTCCCAAAAACAGCGTCGCCACCAGCATGATGAGCGACACGACAAAAATCGCCAGAGCCATCCGCCGGACCATCCGGGGCGTCATCAACGAACCGGCCAGCATGATCCCGAGCGCCGGGATCAAAAAGATCGCCTGGCGTTTGACGAAGAAGAAGGTTTCCACACCAATGCGTTCGGCCACGGGGGGACTGGCAGCAAAGGACAGCACTACCCCGCCGATCATCAGCAGAACGAAGGCGGCAAGCAGATAGTGATCTACGGTCCAGAGCCATTCGGCGAAACGGCTGCGATCGGCGCGGCTGACCATCAGGCAAGCTCCTGGCTTTTTTGAACCATCTCGAGCTGAAGAACAGCCTTGGCGAAGGCCTGGCCCCGCAGTTCAAAATTGGCAAATTGATCGAAGGATGCACAGGCCGGAGACAGCAAGACCGCAATTTCCGGAGCGCCGTCATGCGCGGCATCGTCAACAGCGTCCCTGACCGCCTGTTCAATGGTTCCACTCAGCGTAAAATCGACCTTGCCGGCAAGCGTTCCGGCAAACGCCTCCGCAGCTTCCCCAATCAGATAGGCCTTGGCAATCTTGCCATAGAACTCCCCCAGAGAGGCAATTCCGCCCTCCTTCGGCTTGCCGCCGGCAATCCAATAGATCCGGTCAAAACTGGCGAGAGCCCGAGCAGCAGCATCGGCGTTGGTCGCCTTGGAATCATTGACGAACAAGACCCGTCCGGAACGGGCAACAAGCTCCATACGGTGATGAAGTCCCGGAAAGCTTGAAAACGCGGAAGCGATCCGTTCGGGAGCCAGCCCAAGCGCCCGAAGCGCGGCAAAGGAGGCCGCCGCGTTCTGGCCATTATGCTGGCCGCGCAGACTGTCGATACCGGAAAGATCCGCGACCTTCACCTGCGCGCCATCATGAGCCTCCATCAGGCTTGTGCCTTTCGCGAACACTCCATCGGGAAGTTCCAGCGATGCGGAAATCCTGCGCACCGGCATGCGCGCCAGATCCTGACGATCGGCGATTGCGGCGGACAACCCGTCATCGACACCGACAACAGCAATCCGGCTTCCGGCAATGAGCCGTTCCTTGATCGCCGCATAATGTTCCATGGAACCATGCCGGTCGAGATGGTCCGGCGACAGGTTCAGATGGATTCCAATTGTCGGATCCAATCCCGGCGCCAGATCGATCTGATAGGACGAGCACTCGATAACATAATGCCGGCCCGGTTCGGGCGGATCGAGATCCAGGACCGGAGTTCCGATGTTGCCGCCCATTTGCGTGTCCAGCCCAAGCGTTTTCAGCAGATGGGCGATCAGGGCTGTTGTCGTCGATTTGCCATTGGTACCGGTGATCGCGATGAGCGGCGCATCCGGGCACCTCTTGCGCCGCTCCCGGCAGAACAATTCGATATCGCCGATAACCTCGATACCGGCATCCCGCGCCCGGTCAACGGTCCAATGCGGAACCGGATGGGTCAAGGGAACTCCCGGTGCCAGCACCAAAGCCTCGAACGACCCCCAGTCGGCATCCCGAAGATCCACGGCGTTCAGACCAGCAGCGCGCGCAGCCGCAACCTGGGCTTCGGCATCGTCCCAGACTGTGACAGACGCACCACCGGCGACCAGGGCCTGCGCAGTCACCATCCCCGACCCGCCAAGTCCGAAGAGCGCTACATGTTTGCCTGAAAAACTGGTGACCGGAATCATCGCTGCCTACCTCAACTTCAATGTGGCAAGGCCGATGAGCGCCAGTACAACGGAAATAATCCAGAACCGGATCACAACCTGAGATTCAGTCCAGCCGAGATATTCGAAATGATGATGGATCGGAGCCATCCGGAAGACGCGCTTGCCGGTCAATTTGAACGAAGCCACCTGCACGATCACGGAAACCGCTTCAAGAACGAACAGGCCGCCAACGATCGCAAGAACGATCTCGTGCTTGGTGGCAACGGCAATCGCCCCGATCATGCCGCCGAGCGCCAAAGATCCGGTGTCACCCATGAAGATGGCGGCCGGGGGTGCATTGAACCAGAGGAACCCCAGACCGGCTCCAATCACCGCGCCACAGATAACGGCCAGCTCCCCCGTGCCCGGCACATGATGGATCTGCAGATAGCTGGCGAAGACCGCGTTGCCCGACAGATAGGCGATCAGCGCAAAGGAGGCGCAGGCAATCATCACCGGAACGATGGCAAGACCGTCGAGACCATCGGTGAGGTTCACCGCGTTGCCTGCCCCGACCATCACAAACGCCGCGAAGGGAATGAAGAAGACCCCGAAATTGAGGGTCAGGTCCTTCAAAAAGGGGAAGCCGATCGACGTGGAAAACGGCGCGCTGTCCAAAACAGTCACCGCAAAGGCTGCAAGTCCGGCAATAATGAACTCAAGTCCGAGCCGCGCCTTGCCGCCGAACCCATTGTGCGTCGCCTTGGAGACCTTCAGATAGTCATCGTAAAAACCGATCAGGCCGAAGCCGACGGTAACGCCAATGACGATCCAGACATAGGGGTTGGACAAGTCCGACCAGAGCAGCGCCGCAACCAGCGCGCCCGACAGGATCATCAAGCCGCCCATGGTGGGCGTGCCTTTCTTGGTCAGCAGGTGGCCAGCCGGGCCGTCCTCACGGATCGGCTGGCCATGCCCCTGCCGAACCCGCAGGCTGGAGATGATCTTGGGCCCGAACAGAAACACGAAGAGAAGCGCGGTCATGATTGCCCCTCCCGTCCGGAAGGTAATGTACCGGAATACGTTCAGAGCAGAGAGTTGATCGGCAAATTCGCCGAGAAAATAAAACATTCAGCCGTCCTCAAGCCGCCTCGGTGTCGTCCGCAGGCGGATATTCCTTTTTCAAGGCCTCGACAAGAGGCCCCATCCGGCTCCCGAGAGAGCCCTTGATCATCAAGATATCGCCAGGGCGAACATCCGCCAGCAGCCTGTCCTCCAGGTCGGGCGCCTCATCCGCGTAGGCCGCACGCATGTCTTCCGGCAGCAATTCCCAAAGCACATGCATGTGGGGACCGGCGCAGAAGACCTGATCAATGGCCGCGTCTTTCAATGGCGCAAGAAGACCAGCATGCAAATTGTCGGCTTCGGCTCCCAGTTCGCGCATGTCTCCCAGAACGGCGACCCGCCGCCCCCCCTGCGGGGTCGGCATATCTCCAAGGACAGCCAGGGCCGCCCGCATGGACGCCGGGTTCGCATTGTAACTTTCGTCGATCAGGTCCGCATGACCATCGGAAATGCTAAGCCGGGTCATCGCTCCACGCCCCTTGGGCGCGTGCATTTCGGACAGGGCAAG